>CACWIU010000029.1 GCA_902761025.1 uncultured Ruminococcus sp.
CCATAGCCTCGGAAACTGATGCCTGTAAAATGAAATCCTTTGCAAGGTTGGGCGGATTAAAGGAAGCTCCCGCCTCTATAGGCGGTGAGTACTTCACAACCTTAAAACAAGATGAGGAGAGAAAAACATGGAATGGACAGGCTTAAACGAACTTAGAGAAAAATATCTGTCTTTTTTTGAATCAAAAGGACATTTGCGGCTCAAAAGCTTTTCTCTTATTCCGCCAAAAGATGACAACAGCCTTTTGCTTATCAATTCGGGAATGGCTCCCATGAAAAAGTATTTTACGGGCGAAGTTACGCCCCCAAGAAAAAGAGTTACCACTTGTCAAAAATGTATCAGAACCCCCGATATTGAGCGTGTTGGAATTACCGCTCGTCACGGCACTTACTTTGAAATGCTCGGCAACTTCTCTTTCGGCGATTATTTCAAAGAGGACGCTGCCTCTTGGGCATGGGAATTCTTTACGGAAGTACTTAAAATGCCTAAAGAAAAGCTTTATGTTTCTGTTTACGAAAACGACGACGAGGCTTACAAAATCTGGACTGAACGCAGAGGAGTAGACCCGTCGCATATGGTGAAGCTCGGAAAAGAAGATAACTTCTGGGAGCATGGTTCGGGTCCCTGCGGACCTTGTTCGGAGATTTACTTTGACAGAGGAGAGGACAAAGGCTGCGGAAAGCCTGACTGCGGCGTAGGCTGCGACTGTGACCGCTATGTGGAAGTCTGGAACTTAGTATTTACTCAATTTGACAGCGACGGAAAGGGAACTTATACGCCGCTTGACCACCCCAATATTGATACGGGAATGGGACTTGAAAGATTAGCTTGCGTTATGCAGGGCGTTGACAATTTGTTCTTAGTTGATACCGTTCAGAATATTATGAAGCACATCAGCGAAATTACGGGCGTAAACTACGGCGACAATGAAAAAAATGATATTTCTCTGCGTGTTATTACCGACCATATACGCTCGACTACTTTCATGATTAGCGACGGAGTTATGCCGTCTAACGAGGGTAAGGGCTATGTTTTAAGACGCTTGCTCAGAAGAGCCGCTCGTCACGGTCGTATGCTCGGCGTTAAAGAACCGTTCTTATATAAAGTCTGCGGTACTGTTATTAAAGAGAATGAGGGTGCTTATCCCGAACTTCGTGAAAAAGAAGATTTTATTACAAAGCTCATTAAAGTTGAGGAAGAAAACTTTAACAAGACTGTTGAGCAGGGTATGTCATTGCTCAAAAATGTTATGGACTCGGCAGAAAACAAAATTGTCAGCGGCGAAGACGCTTTCAAACTCAGCGATACTTACGGTTTCCCTATCGACTTGACAAAAGAAATAGCTGCCGACAACGGTTTTGCTGTCGATGAAGATAAATTTAAATCTCTTCTTGCGGAGCAGAAAAAGCGCGCGAGAAATGCTCGTAAAAATGCCGGTGCCGATGCGTGGCTCAGCGATGCCGTTGAACTTTCAGACCTTGCAAAGACTGAGTTTGTAGGATACAATGCTTTTGAATGCGATTCAAAGCTTTTGGCTCTTGTTAAGGACGGCAGCCGAACAAATGCTGTCTATGAGGGCGACGATGTTGTAATCATTCTTGATAAGACTGCTTTCTATGCCGAAAGCGGCGGACAAATAGGAGATATCGGCGTTATTTCCTGCGGTGACTTTACAGCCGAAGTTCTTAACACAACTAAAAATAACAACGGAATTATTTTCCATACTGCTAAAATTACAAAGGGTATGGCAAGCGTCGGCACTGATGTAAAGGCTCGGGTTAATTCCGCAAGACGCGAAGACATTATGAGAAATCACACGGCGGCTCACTTGCTTCAGGCGGCTTTGAGAGAAGTACTCGGCGCTCACGTACAGCAGGCAGGTCAGCTTGTTACAGATGATAAGCTCCGTTTTGACTTCACTCATTTTTCGGCAATGACGCCAGAAGAAATTGCAAAAACAGAAAACCTTGTAAATGCTAAAATATTAGAGGCTATCGAAGTTACAAGTACCGAAATGCCCATTGAAGAGGCTCGCAAGCTTGGAGCTATGGCTTTGTTCGGCGAAAAGTACGGCGATATTGTCAGAGTTGTAAAGGCAAGCGATTTTTCGGTTGAATTTTGCGGCGGCACTCATGTTAACAATACTTCTAAGCTCGGACTTTTCCATATTCGTTCGGAAGCGTCTGCGGCTGCCGGCATAAGAAGAATTGAAGCCGTTACGGGTCACGGAGTATTGTCTTATCTTGCAAACTCGATTGGAATTATTAATGCGGCTGCCGATAAGCTCAAAATAGCTAATCCGTGGGATTTGGTTCAGGGCTGCGAAAAAGCTGCCGAAACACTCAAAGAAAAAGACAGGACTATTTCCGAACTCAATGACAAGATTGCAATGAGCATGGTTTCCGAAGTTGTTTCTTCCGAAAAGAAAATTGAAGAAATTAGTGTGTTTACAGGTAATTTTGATGATATTTCAGCGGATATGCTCAGAAACATTTGCGATAAGGTGACGGATATTTTCGCAAACAGCGTTGTTGTTCTTGCCGGAAAGAGCGGAGGAAAAGGAACTTTTGCCGTAGCTTGCACAAAGTCGGCTGTTAAGCTGGGTATTAAGGCAGGTGCCGTTGCTAAGGCTGTCGCTCAGATTACGGGGGGAAACGGCGGCGGTAAGCCTGAAATGGCTATGGCCGGTGCAAAAGATGTTTCAAAAATAAATGACGCTCTCGCTCAGGCTTATGATATAGTTGAGGATTTGACTTCGAATTAAGTCTTGAACAGCTAATAAAAATTAGCACTGCAATAATTATGTAATGACACAAAAAACTTGATGCGATATGTTTAAGTTTTTTGCCAAGCTTTTTTTCAAAAAAGCGGAAAAAAGCGGAAAAAAGCGGAAAAAGCGTTGACAAAAGCAAACTCAAATGTTAAAATTATTTCGGAGAAACTTTTTGTTATCGGCGGAGGTGAAAAAAGCGGGATTTGTGCAGTTTTTTGGCATTGTACTACGGTGTCCGCCGCGACGCAAAAGGTTAACTGTGTCAACTTCCCGTACAGTCCTGCTGAACATGGCAGGACTGTACTTTTTTCTAAGGCGTTTTTTTATTCGTTAGGAGGATTAGTTATGAAAAAGGTTGCTGTTATTATGGGCAGCGACAGCGATTTGCCCATAGTCGAAAAAGCTTTCGGCGTCCTTGAAGAATATGGAGTTCCCTTTGAAGTCCATGTTTATTCGGCTCACAGAACACCCATAGAAGCAAGGGACTTTGCAGTAAATGCTCGTGCAAACGGTTTCGGTGCGGTGATTGCCGCTGCCGGAAAGGCAGCTCATCTTGCCGGAGCTATTGCCGCAAATACTACGCTCCCTGTAATCGGTATCCCTGTAAAATCGTCTACGCTGGACGGACTTGACGCATTGCTTTCGACAGTTCAAATGCCGTCGGGCATACCCGTTGCAACGGTTGCGATTGACGGTGCCGCTAATGCCGCTCTGCTTGCCGTTCAGATTCTTGCTGTGTCAGACGAACAGCTTGCCGAAAAACTCGCTCAGGCAAGAACTAAGGCTGCTGAAACTGTACTTCAAAAAAATGATGCGGTTGCTGCAAAATATAATAAATAATTATTAACTAATTAATTTTACGGAGGAATTGTGAAATGGAAAAGACTGTTCAAATGTACGAAGGTAAGGCTAAAAAAGTATTTGCTACTGATGACGAGAATTTCTGCATTGTATCCTACAAAGATGACGCTACCGCTAATAACGGACTTAAAAAAGGCACTATCCTTGGCAAGGGCGTTATCAACAACAGAGTTACTAACCACTTGATGAAGCTTGTTGAAAGCAAGGGCGTTCCTACTCACTTTGTGGAAGAAATCAATGACAGAGAAACTATCGTTAAAAAAGTATCTATCGTTCCCCTTGAAGTAATCGTTCGCAATATCGCTGCCGGTTCGCTCGCTAAGCGTCTTGGCCTTGCAGAAGGCACTAAACTTTCAAAAACCGTTTTGGAATACTGCTATAAAGACGACGCTCTCGGCGACCCAATGGTAAACGAATATCATATTCTTGCTATGAACTACGCTACAAAGGAAGAACTTGACTTAATCGCTAAGTATGCCTTTGCCGTTAACGACATTTTAACAGAATACCTCAAAGAAGTTAACATTGAACTTGTTGACTTTAAGCTTGAGTTCGGCAGACTTCCCGACGGAACAATCGTTCTTGCAGATGAAATTTCTCCCGATACCTGCCGTTTTTGGGACAGCGTTACAAATGAAAAGCTTGACAAAGACCGTTTCAGAAGAGATATGGGCGGCGTAGAGGACGCTTATCAGGAAGTTATGAAGCGTCTGCTCGGCGAGTAATATCTTTCGCTTAGCTTTACTAAAGGAGAATAGCAAGAGTATGATAACTGATTCCCAAAAACTGCATGAAGAATGCGGCGTGTTCGGTGTGTTCAGCACTAAACGCATCAACGTTGCCGCTACCGTTTACTATGGTTTGTTCGCTTTGCAGCACAGAGGGCAAGAGGGCTGCGGCTTGGCTGTCAACAGCAACGGCGTTATTCGTTCGTATAAAGACATAGGACTTGTCAACGATGTCTTTAAGCCCAATGTTCTTTCTGATTTTGCCGACGGAAATATGGCAATAGGTCATGTCCGCTACGGTACTACAGGCTCTAATGACAGAAATAATGTTCAGCCTATTGTCGTAAATCATATCAAGGGCAGAATGGCTCTCGCTCATAACGGCAATCTTGTGAATTCCGTGGAGCTTAGAGAAGAACTTGAATTGGAAGGCTCGATTTTCCACACTACAAGCGATACCGAAGTTATTTCTTACATGATTACAAAAGCTCGTATTAAATGCCCGTCTATTGAAGAGGCTGTTAATCAGGCTATGTATAAGATTAAAGGAGCATACTCCTTAGTTGTTATGTCGCCCGCAAAGCTCATTGCCGCAAGAGACCCTCAAGGTTTCCGCCCACTGTGCTACGGTCAAACCGAAGACGGAAGATATATTGTTGCTTCCGAAAGCTGCGCTTTGGACGCTGTCGGAGCTAAGCTTATACGCGATATTCGCCCCGGTGAGATTATAGTGTTTAGCGAAGACGGCGTTCACTCTATAACAGACCACTGTATTAACGACCCTGAGCATAAAGAATCGCTTTGCATTTTTGAATATATTTACTTTGCAAGACCTGATTCAAAGGTTGACGGCAGAAGCGTTCATCAGGCAAGAGTTCGTGCAGGCGAACTTTTGGCAAAGGCTCACCCTGTCGAGGCTGATATTGTAATAGGCGTTCCCGATTCGGGACTTGACGCCGCCGTAGGCTATGCGAGAGCCTCGGGTATTCCTTACGGTATCGGCTTTATCAAAAATAAATATATCGGCAGAACCTTTATTGCTCCCGACCAAAATGTACGCGAAGACAAAGTCAAAATTAAACTTAATCCCATTGCCGAAGTTGTAAGCGGAAAAAGAGTTGTTATGATTGACGACTCAATAGTAAGAGGCACTACAAGCGAAAGAATTGTTCGTCTTGTTCGCGAAGCCGGCGCAAAAGAAGTTCATGTGAGAATTTCCGCTCCGCCTTTTGTAAGTCCCTGCTACTATGGCGTAGATATAGATTCAAAAGACAAATTGATTGCCTGTAAGCACACCATTCCCGAGATTGCCGAAATAATCGGAGCGGATTCTTTGGGTTATCTTAGTCTGGAAGATGTTGCAAAAATCGCTGAGGGAAGCACTTGTTCGGGATTCTGCCTTGCTTGTTTTAACGAGAATTATCCGACGGACGTTCCGTCCAAATCCAATAAAAACATATTTGACATGGAAATTGTGAAAGATAAAGATAAAAAAGATAAAAGTGAAGAAGAGGGTGACGCATGATGAAAAGCTGCAGCGAAAGCTATAAGGCTGCCGGCGTTGACATAACTGCCGGATACAAAGCCGTTGAGTTGATGAAGAGCCATATCGCTCGCACTATGACAAGCGGAGTTGTTTCGGATATAGGCGGATTTGGCGGCTTATTTGAGCTTGATGTTACGGGAATTGAAAGACCTGTTCTTGTAAGCGGTACGGACGGCGTAGGCACAAAGCTTAAAATGGCTTTCCTCATGGATAAGCATGACACAGTCGGTATAGACTGCGTTGCTATGTGCGTTAACGATATTATCTGCTGCGGTGCAAAGCCACTGTTTTTCTTGGATTATATTGCGTGCGGAAAAAATATCCCCGAAAGAATAGAGGCTATTGTCAAGGGCGTTGCAGAGGGCTGCGTTCAGTCCGGCTGTGCTTTGATTGGCGGCGAAACAGCCGAAATGCCCGGCTTTTATCCCGAAGACGAGTATGACCTTGCCGGATACTCTACAGGCGTTGTAGACCGCCATAAGATTTTGGATAAAAATACAGTCGCCGAGGGCGATGTTATTATTGCTCTTCCGTCAAGCGGCGTTCACTCCAACGGATTTTCTTTAGTTAGAAAAGTCTTTAACATTGGCGGCGGCGATAATTCTGCATTGACTGCTCCCTGCGAAGAATTAAGCGGTAAGTCCATTGCCGAAACTCTGCTTACTCCTACTAAAATTTATGTAAAGCCTATGCTTGCTCTCTTTGAAAAAGTCAAAGTTAAAGCAGTTTCTCATATTACGGGCGGCGGATTTTACGAGAATATTCCTCGCAGTTTGCCGAAAGGATACACCGCTAAAATTAAACGCTCAAATGTAAAAGTTTTGCCTATTTTCGACTTGATTGCAAAAACAGGCAATATTCCCGAAAGAGATATGTTTAATACTTTTAACATGGGTGTTGGAATGAGCGTTGTTGTCGCTAAAGAAGACGCGGAAAAAGCTGTTGACGTTCTCAATGCAAACGGCGAGGACGCTTATATTATCGGCGAAGTTGTGAAGAGTGACGAGGGAGTTATCATTGAATCATGAGTAATGACAAAATAAAAATTGCCGTAATGGTTTCGGGCGGCGGCACGAACTTGCAGGCTCTTATCGACAAGCAGAAAAGCGGCGTTATTGCAAGCGGTGAAATTTCTTTGGTCATTTCAAGCAATCCAAATGCTTTCGCACTGGAAAGAGCAAAAAAAGCAGGCATAAAAAATGCCGTTGTTTCCCGCAAAGAATGTTCATCTCAACAGGAGTTTGAAAAGAAAATTAGTTCTCTTCTTGCCGAAAATAAAATTGAGCTTATTGTTCTTGCTGGCTTTATGTGTATTCTCAGCGAAAACTTTACCGTTAAATTTCCTAAGAGAATAATTAATATTCACCCCTCTTTAATTCCGTCGTTTTGCGGAAAAGGCTTTTACGGACTTCATGTGCATGAAGCCGCCCTTGCTTACGGCGTAAAAGTTACGGGAGCTACCGTGCATTTTGTAAATGAAATTCCCGACGGCGGCGAAATCATTATGCAAAAGGCTGTTGAAGTGGAAGACGGAGATACGCCGCAAACTCTTCAAAAAAGAGTTATGGTAAATGCAGAGTGGATTATTCTCCCTCAAGCTGTCGAAAAAGTAAGCAGAGAATTACTCGAAAGTAAATAACACTCAAAGGAGTTTTTTATCGTGAATGTTTATCAGACATATGATATCGGCGAACTTATCAACGGGAATCCTTATGTTGGCAGAGGTATTGTCATAGGCAAGACCGAGGACGGAACAAAAGCGGCAGTCGCTTACTTCATCATGGGCAGAAGTGAAAACAGCCGCAACCGCGTATTTATTGAAAACGGCGACGAAGTTATTATTCACCCCTTTGACGCTTCAAAAGTAGAAGACCCGTCGCTTATCATTTATTCCCCTATCAGAAAAATAGAAAATAAGCTTATTGTCACAAACGGTGACCAGACAGACACAATTTATGACTTTATCGCAGACGGCAAGTCCTTTGAGGACGCTCTGGAAACACGTCAATTTGAGCCTGATAAGCCAAACTGGACGCCCAGAATCAGCGGCATGCTCACTTTTGGCGATAAGCTCACGTATAAAATGAGCATTCTTAAAAGTGCCGACATAGAGGGCAGCGAATGCAGCCGCTATACTTTTTCTTATAATTCGCTTAACGGAATAGGTCATTTTATACACACTTACGTAACGGACGGAAATCCTATTCCTACATTCATGGGCGAACCTGAAAGAGTTGCTGTTCCAAACGATATAGACGAATTTTTGAATAAAATTTGGAACAACCTTAACGAACAGAATAAAATCTCGATTTACGTGCGATACATTGACCTTGCAACAGGCGAATCCGAAAACCGTATGATAAATAAAAATAAATAATAAAGTGGGCAACGCCCACCGGATACAGCCTTCGGCTTGGTTTCAACAAACTTGTTGTTACGGCTGTTATGTCAACAATAAAGTTGTTCGAAAACTGTCCGTAAACAATAAGCTTATGGTCGGGGTTTATAGAATTGTGTAAGAGGTAAGCTCGCTTCACGTGTTAAAGTTTTTTGCCCGGCTTTTTTTCAAAAAAGCCGGAAGAAAGGAATGTTATTTCAATGACAGATAACAAAGAAAAGTATATTTCCCCTTTTTCCACAAGGTACGCAAGCGAAGAAATGCAGTTTGTCTTTTCGGAGAAATTTAAGTTCACCACTTGGCATAAGCTTTGGATAGCTCTTGCAAAGGCAGAACAGAAAATGGGTCTTGATATTACGGACGAGCAAATCGCCGAACTGGAAAAGTATAGGGACATCATCGACTTTGAAACTGCCGAAGCTCGTGAAAAAGCAGTTCGCCATGACGTAATGTCCCATGTGTACGCTTACGGCAAGCAATGTCCTAAAGCCGAGCCGATTATTCACTTAGGGGCAACTTCATGTTATGTCGGTGACAATACGGACGTAATTATCCTTAAAGAGGCTTCTCAGATTGTCCTTAAAAAAGCCGCTCAGGTAGTAAAAAATCTTTCCGAATTTGCCGAAAAGTATAAGTCTTTGCCATGCTTGGCTTATACTCACTTACAGCCCGCTCAGCTTACTACCGTAGGCAAAAGAGCAACTCTCTGGATATACGAACTTATTCAGGATATCCAAAATTTAGAGTTTCAGCTTTCCAACTTGAAACTTCTCGGCTCAAAAGGCACAACAGGCACTCAGGCAAGCTTTATGGAACTTTTTGAGGGCGACGAATACAAAGTGAAAATGGTTGAACAGCTTATTGCCGAAGAAATGGGCTTTGAAAAGTGCGTCGCTGTTTCGGGTCAGACTTATTCGAGAAAAACAGATTCGTATTTTCTCGGCGCTTTGTCGGGTATCGCTCAGAGCGCTTACAAATTCTCAAACGATTTAAGAATACTTCAATCCTTTGAGGAAATGGAAGAGCCTTTCGAAAAAAGTCAAATCGGTTCTTCCGCAATGCCTTATAAAAGAAATCCCATGAGGAGCGAGAGAATTTCTTCCCTTGCAAGATACGTAATTGCAGATTCGATTAATCCCGCTATGACGGCAGGCACTCAATGGTTCGAGAGAACTCTTGACGACAGCGCTAATAAAAGAATTTCAGTCGCTGAGGCTTTCTTGGCAATTGATTCCATTCTAAATATTTATATTAATATTACTAACGGACTTGTTGTTTATGACAAGGTAGTGACAAGAAGAGTAATGGAAAAACTGCCCTTTATGGCTACCGAAAATATTATGATGAAATCTGTTAAAAACGGCGGAAATCGTCAGGAACTGCACGAACTGCTTAGAACTCACTCCCATGCGGCGGCGGCAAAGGTTAAGCTTGAGGGCGGCGCAAATGACTTAATAGACAGAATTGCGGCTGACCCTGCTTTCCCGATTACTAAGGAAGAAATCGAAAGCGAACTTGACCCGATTTTGTATATTGGCAGAAGTGCGTCGCAAGTAGACGAATTTATAGAAAACGAAGTAAAACCTGTTCTTGACAGACTTTACACAGGCGAAATTACTTCCGAACTGAAAGTCTGATAAATTTTGAAAGATTTGAAAGGAATGAGTTCCCGTGAAAGAATTTGAACTGAAATACGGCTGTAATCCAAATCAGAAACCGTCAAGAATTTTCATGGATAACGGCGAAGAATTGCCTATCGAAATCCTTAACGGCAAGCCCGGTTATATTAACTTTTTGGACGCTTTCAACAGCTATCAGCTTGTTAAAGAAATAAAAGAGGCTACGGGTCTTTGCGCGGCAACTTCTTTTAAGCACGTAAGCCCCACATCGGCGGCAGTCGGCAGAAAACTCGGCGATAAACTTAAAAAAGCTTGCTTTGTCGATGATATCGAGGGACTTGACGATTCTCCCTTAGCTTGCGCTTACGCAAGAGCAAGAGGTACTGACAGAATGTCCTCTTTCGGCGACTGGATTGCTTTGAGCGATGTTTGTGACGTTACTACCGCTATGCTCATTAAAAGAGAAGTTTCGGACGGCATTATTGCTCCCGGCTACACCGATGAGGCTCTTGAAATTCTTAAATCTAAGAAAAAAGGCAATTATAACATTGTAAAAATTGACGAAAGTTATGTTCCGAATCCTGTTGAACACAAGCAGGTTTACGGCATTACTTTTGAGCAGGGCAGAAATGAATTTAAGATTAACAACGAACTTCTTCAAAATATTGTTACAGACAATAAAAATATTCCGGACGAATCAAAAGTTGATTTGATTATTGCTTTAATCACTCTTAAATATACTCAGTCTAACTCTGTCTGCTATGCTGCAGACGGTCAGGCTATCGGCGTTGGCGCAGGTCAGCAGTCAAGAATCCATTGCACAAGACTTGCCGGAAATAAGGCTGACATCTGGCATTTGCGTCAGCATGATAAAGTTCTCAATCTTCCTTTCTTGGATACTCTGGGCAGACCCGACAGAGATAATGTAATTGACGTATATATTTCTGACGACGACGAAGACGTTCTCGGCGATGACGTATGGCAGCAATACTTTAAATTTAAGCCCGAACCGCTCACCCGTGAAGAGAAAAAAGCTTATTTGTCACAAATTACAGGCGTGGCATTGGGCAGCGACGCATTCTTCCCGTTTGGAGATAATATTGAGCGCGCAAGAAGAAGCGGCGTTACCTACATTGCGCAGCCGGGCGGTTCTATTCGTGATGACAATGTTATTGAAGCCTGCAACAAGTACAATATGGCAATGGTATTTACTAAGATGAGATTGTTCCATCACTAATTATTACGATAATTACCGTACAAATACAGATAAATAGACAACCTGTATTTGTGCGGTTTTGTTTTAAACGAATGTTACGGAGGTTATACCAATGAAAATTATGGTTGTTGGCGGCGGCGGACGCGAACACGCTATTATTAAAAAACTAAAGCAAAGTCCCAAAGTTGATACTATTTACGCATTGCCCGGAAACGGCGGTATTGCGGCAGATGCAGAGTGCGTAAATATCAGCGCTGTAAATATCCCTGAAATTGTTTCTTTCGCAAAAGAAAATTCGATTGATTTTGCGGTAGTTGCTCCCGATGACCCGCTTGTTCTCGGTGCGGTTGACGCTTTGGAAGAAATCGGCATTCCATGCTTCGGCCCTCGCGCGAATGCGGCAATTATTGAGGGAAGCAAAGTCTTTTCAAAAAATCTTATGAAAAAATTCGGTATTCCAACGGCTCAATACGAAGTGTTTGACGACATGGAAAAAGCTCTTGCATATGTGGAAACTGCTCCAATTCCTACGGTAATAAAGGCTGACGGGCTTGCATTGGGCAAAGGCGTAATTATTGCCGAAACGACAGAAGACGCTAAGGCTGCCATTAAGTCAATGATGCAGGACAAAGTTTTCGGCGAAAGCGGAAGCCGTGTTGTAATTGAAGAATTTCTCACGGGGCCTGAAGTATCGGTTCTTTCTTTCACAGACGGAAAGACTATTGTTCCAATGGTTTCGAGTATGGACCATAAGAGAGCGTTGGACGGTGACAAAGGTTTAAATACTGGCGGCATGGGTACGGTTGCCCCGAACCCGTACTATACAAAGGAAGTTGCCGCCGAGTGTATGGAGAAAATTTTCCTGCCGACTATTAGAGCAATGGCAGAGTTGGGCAGACCTTTTAAGGGCTGTTTGTATTTTGGTCTTATGATTACGCCAAACGGAGCGAAAGTTATAGAATACAACTGCCGTTTCGGCGACCCTGAAACTCAGGTTGTCCTGCCTTTGCTTGAAAGTGATTTGTTTGAAATTATGAGGGCTGTATCGGAAGAACGTCTTTCTGAAGTTGAAGTGAAGTTTTCCGAAAAAAATGCCTGCTGCGTAGTGCTTGCCTCAAAAGGTTATCCGAAGGCGTATGAAAAAGGTTTTGAAATTACTGTCGGAGAGCTTGCCGACAATGCGGACTTCTATATTGCCGGAGCTAAGCTTCAGGACGGAAAACTTTTGACTAACGGCGGACGTGTTCTGAATGTCGTTGCAAAAGCCGATTCTTTGAAAGACGCTGTTGCAGACGCTTACAAAGCTGCCGAAAATATTACTTTTGAAAATGCTTACTGCCGAAAAGATATCGGTCAAAGAGCTTTGCAGGCTGTTAAAAATTAATATTTGTTTATATATGACCAATCAAGGAGGAATCCCCTGTGGTTTACAGAATTTTTGTTGAAAAAAAATCAGAGTTGGCTCATGAAGCTAAATCACTCTTCAATGACTTAAAAACACTTCTTGGAATAAAAAATCTTGAAAGTGTCCGTATCTTAAACCGCTATGATGTTGACCGTATCGAAGAAGAGCTTTTTGCTTACTGCAAGGATACCGTATTTTCCGAGCCTCAGCTTGATATTGTCACCGGCGAGCTTAATGTTCCCGAAAATGACGTTGTATTTGCCGTTGAATTTCTTCCGGGTCAGTTTGACCAAAGAGCAGACTCTGCCGCTCAGTGTATTCAAATTATTTCTCAAAAAGAAAGACCCCTCGTAAGAACGGCAAAAATTTATGTTCTTTCCGGAAGTCTGAGCAGCGAAGAAGTTGCTCAAATCAAAAAGTATGTCATAAATCCCGTAGAATGCCGAGAAGCCTCTTTGGAAAAATATGACACTCTTGTTTCCGAGTATGAAATTCCAACCGAAGTTGCAGTTCTGGACGGTTTCAACGAGCTTGACGAGGACGGACTTAAAGCCTTTATGACTGAAAAAGGGCTTGCAATGGATTTGGACGATATAAAATTCTGTCAGGCTTATTTCAGAAGCGAGGACAGAGATCCAACTATTACCGAAATAAAAATGATTGACACTTACTGGTCAGACCATTGCCGCCATACTACATTTTTAACTACTATTGACAATGTTGCTTTTGAAGACGAATTATTACAAAAGGCTTATGACGAATACCTTGAAGTTCGTAAGGCTATCGGCAGAACAAAGCCTATTAATCTAATGGACTTGGGAACAATCGGGGCGAGATATCTTAAACAAACAGGTCAGCTTGATAAGCTTGACGAATCGGAAGAAATTAATGCCTGTACAGTTAAAATTAAAATAGACGTTGACGGACAAGAAGAAGACTGGCTGCTTCTTTTTAAGAATGAAACTCACAATCACCCTACAGAAATTGAGCCTTTCGGCGGCGCCGCTACTTGTATAGGCGGCGCAATAAGGGACCCGCTTTCGGGACGTTCTTATGTTTACGGCGCAATGCGTGTAACAGGCGCTGCAAACCCTCTTAAACCTGTAAGCCAAACTATGAAAGGCAAACTTCCGCAAAGAAAAATTGTTACTACTGCCGCTGCCGGTTACAGCTCATATGGAAATCAAATCGGACTTGCAACAGGTCAAGTCGACGAACTGTATCATGACGGCTATGCCGCAAAGCGTCTTGAAATCGGCGCTGTTATTGCCGCTGCTCCTGCCGAAAATGTCAGGAGAGAACGCCCCGAAGACGGCGATATTGTAATTCTTCTTGGAGGACGCACAGGACGTGACGGCTGCGGCGGCGCAACGGGTTCTTCTAAGTCGCATACTCTGTCTTCGCTTGAAAGCTGCGGCGCGGAAGTTCAAAAGGGTAACGCTCCCGAAGAAAGAAAACTTCAAAGACTTTTCAGAAATAAAGAGGCTTCTTTACTCATTAAACGCTGTAATGATTTTGGTGCGGGCGGCGTTTCGGTTGCAATCGGAGAGCTTGCGGACGGTCTGGAAATTGACTTGAACGCTGTTCCTAAAAAATATGACGGCTTAGACGGTACGGAGCTTGCTATTTCTGAATCTCAGGAGAGAATGGCTGTTGTTGTTGAGCCTAAAGACGTTAAGCGTTTTATGGAGCTTGCCGCAAGTGAAAATCTCGAAGCTACCGTTGTTGCAGTAGTTAAGTCCGAACCTCGCCTTGTAATGAAGTGGAACGGAAAAAATATTGTTAATATTTCAAGAGAGTTCCTTAATTCCAACGGCGCGGAAAAACATATTGACATAACTCCTGCCGCTCCGCAGGATTATACTCGCCATGCAGACGGTGATTTTGATAAATTATACAAGGACTTGGCAGGAGATTTAAACGTTTGCTCGAAGAGAGGACTTTCGGAAAGATTCGACTCAACCATTGGAGCAGGTACTGTTCTTATGCCGTTTGGCGGTAAAAATCAGCAGACACCTATTCAAGCTATGGTTCAAAAGGTTTCCGTTGAGCAAAAGCATACAAAAGCTTGTTCCGTTATGGCATGGGGCTATAATCCGTTTATAATGGAAAAAAGTCCGTACCATGGAGCATATCTTGCAGTAGTCGAGTCTGTTTCAAAGCTGATTGCTTCGGGAGCGTCTTTTGAAGACGTATACCTCACTTTTCAGGAGTATTTTGAAAGACCCAACCGTGACGGAAAACGCTGGGGCAAACCGCTTGCGGCATTGCTCGGCTCGCTGAAAGCTCAGCTTGATTTAGGCTGTGCGTCAATAGGCGGAAAAGATTCAATGTCGGGTTCTTTTGAAGATTTAGACGTTCCGCCGACCCTTGTTTCTTTTGCGGTGACAATGGACAATACAGACAATATTATAACAAATGATTTTAAACAAGCTAATCATAAAGTATGTATTGTAAAACCTGATTATGATGAAAATAATTTGCCTGCCGCATCGTCATTGAAAGAGCTTTACGGCACTGTTGCAAAGCTGATGAGAGACGGAAAAGTTGCCGCCGCTTACACTCCGACTTACGGCGGCATTGCGGAAGCCGTAATGAAAATGTCTTTCGGTAATGACGTTGGATTTAAGTACAGTGATGATATTTCTGTTGATGAAATATTCGGTTATAATTACGGCGCGTTTATTCTTGAGATGACAGACGATACGGAAGTTGGAACTCTGCTTGGAATGACAACCGATGATAATTCAATCAGCTATTGCGGCAAAGCGATTTCTTTAAATGAACTGCTTGCGATTTATGAAAATAAGCTTGAGCCGGTTTACTCGTGCAATATTCCAATGAAGAAAAAAGAAATTCCGGCTTTCTCCTATACGGCAAAGAGTTATCCATCGCCGGCTGTTAAAACGGCTAAGCCGAGAGTTATTATTCCCGTATTCCCTGGTACAAACTGCGAGTTTGACACTGCTAAAGTTTTGCGTGACGCAGGTGCAGACCCTGAAATTATAGTAATAAATAATCTTACTGCCAAGGGCATTGCAGAATCTGTTGATTATGTTGCCAACAGAATAAAAGATGCTCAGATTATATTTATTCCCGGCGGATTTTCAGGCGGCGACGAGCCGGATGGTTCGGGCAAGTTTATTACGGCATTTTTCCGCAATGCGGTTATAAAGAATGAAGTAACCGAACTTCTTGAAAAGAGGGACGGACTTATGGCTGGCATTTGCAACGGTTTTCAGGCACTTGTTAAGCTGGGACTTGTGCCTTATGGAAAGATTAT
>CACWIU010000030.1 GCA_902761025.1 uncultured Ruminococcus sp.
GCAAAAGAGCTAACAGTTCCTGATGTTAAAATTAAAGTCAGAACGAATATAATTGAGGAATACTTAATTGCATTCAAAGAAAACACCTCTATTAATATTTTGGATATACGTAATTGTTAAAAGTATATGTTCTTGCACGAAGTGCACTGTCAGACATGTTATACAGTTGATGAACACCGTCAAAATTAACCCATATTCCATTCAGATAGATTTGATTCCAACAATGCAAGCTTGGATAATGACCTGTTCCCACTATTATTCTTGACTGATATCCGGCAGCGTGGAAAAGTTGATCCATATATGCAGCAAAATGATAACAAGCACCGTAGCCACGGTTCATACTATAAGCGGCAATAGAAGCCCAGTCTGCCGTATGAGGGTTGCTGTATACCGAAGGTACGCTTACAAAGTAGTAGTACATATGGCTAATAACATAAGAGCATATTGTGTTGGGATTTGTACCAATTTGGGATATTATTTCTTCGGCTTTGTACTTAGCCAAAGGACCTGTAACGGATTTAACTTTAGTGCATACGCCGTTTGCGTCTATTGAATAGAGTTTAACGGTTGTATTTTTCAGCATTTTGCCGCCTTCGAAATAATACAATTTATTGTTAATGGTTTTGAAACCCTCTTCGCCTATACCCTGACTGTTAAAATAATATGTTTCTCCGTTTATTGTCTGTGAGCCTGATGTAGGAAAACCAAATTCGTTATTCAGATGATATTTGCCATTTTCTTGATAAACCCCGGTAATAAGATATCCGTTTTTGTCAAATTTGTATTTTTTGTCGCCTATTGAATATTCACCGGTGACTATTTTGTTATTTACAAGATAGCTTTTGTATCCGTTATTGTTGATCCAGCCGTTTTCCATTACGCCGTTATTATCGAACTTATACTCTGTCCCGTCAATAATAATCGAACCTATAATTGCAGCTCCATCGGAATCAAAAAAATATTTTTTACCTTCTATTGACTGCCAGCCGTAGAGTTTGAATCCATATTGATTTCTGTAGTATTTTTTGCCTAATTCCGTACAGAAACCCGTAATAAATTCGCCGTTATTAGAGAAAAAGTAATTTTGATTATCAATTTCAAATTCTCCGACAGCAGCAGAGCCATCGTCAGTGAAATAATATTTCTTACCGTCAACGTTTTGCCAGCCTTTTTGCATAACATAATTGTTATTAAAGTAATAAAGCTTGTTATCGTTGTTTAAGAAACCTTGAGCCAGAGTATTTTCATCTATGAAGAAATAAGTCTTATCATTTATTGTCGTGAATCCGACAGCCGCATCTCCTGTTTCGGTAAAATAATACTTTTTTTCGTCAATTCTTTTCCAGCCTGTTGCGAAGTCACCGCTTTTGAACAAATAATATTTTTTTCCTGCGATAGTAACCAAACCGCTTTGAACATTATAATCATTGCCGAAATAGAATTTTTTGCCGTCAATAACTTTCCAACCCTGAGAAATGACGCCGTTTTCATCAAAATATGTTTTGATATCGTCAATTCTTTTCCAACCGGTAACTGCAAGACCTTTACTGAAATAATATTTCAGTCCGTAGATATCAGCCCAGCCGTCAAATTTTACGCCGTCCTTATAGTAGGACTTTCCTTTGTCCGAATACTGCCAGCCTTCGAGCAAAACGCCGTTTTTCAAAAAATGGTATTCTTTGCCGTCAATTTCTGAATCTCCTATAATGAGTTTACCGTTATCATCGAAACCGCATTTAAAGCCGTCTATGATAACTATTCCTTTTATCGGATTTCCTTCGCTGTCTGTTGCATAATAATCGCCGCCGTCTTTATACCATTTGATATTTGTCAAGGATTTATTTAAGAAGTTGTCGTCAAGACCAATAGAATTTCTTAAAATATCCAAAGCGTCGGCAGAAGTCAAAACACCGTCATAGTCTACGTCACCTGAAAAATACCTGTCAGTGTATTCGTTGTTAAATCCGATAGAACCGCGTAAAACAATCAAAGAATCGCTTGAAGTGACAGTGCCGTCATCGTCTATATCTCCGGCATTGGGAAGTTTTGTTATATCTTTGATATATTTAAAGGGCGAATCGGCAGGTTGTTTTGGGGGCTGCGTAGGGATATCGATTGTTTCTGTATTTTGCTGCGGCTGCTGATTATTGTCAATTTTGACCTCATCCGCAAAAGAGCTAACGGTTCCTGCCGTTAAAAGTAACCCCAAAGTGAATATAATTGCTGAGTATTTTTTTATAAAGACATTCATAATTAATCCCTCGGTTCATTTAGTTAATATTATGTTGTTTAAAAGTGTGGTAATTTGTTAAATAGTCTTTCCCTCCTTAGTTACTGATAAATATAATTCTTAATTTTTATTAATAGATATATCACCTACTTTAAATAAGAATAAATTTTAAGCAGAAATAAACCATATCTATTGTACAACAATAAATACTAAATTGCAACTTAAAAATGTATATTTTTTTAGGTAACAAAATTGGTTACACATTTTTTAACATAATTACACACGTTTTTTATTAAATAAATTAAGTTTTATAATAAAAAGTATTATTTAAGTTTGTTTTTTTATTTAAAAAAATTTTAGATAATTTTTAATTGTGCAAATTCACAAATGATAAGTTTATATGACCCTGAAACATAATAGAAAAGACGGTTGACATATTTTTACGAAAAAGCTATAATTAATAACAGAGGATATTTAAAACTAAATTGGAGAGGTGTGTTTCTTGACGAAGGATACGAAAACCCCGGAATTTTTACAAATTAAAGGGTATAAATATCGCGCGAAAATGTTAATTGCTGCGGCTGTTATTCTTTTAATTTTACTCCTTATATTAAACTCTATAATAAATAGTATTTCGGCAGCTCTTCACAAATCGGACGACGTAACGTCTGATACGGATTTTACTTCGGATACGGAACAATCTTACAGTTCCGATATAAGCGAATCTCAGCCAAGCACTGATATAAGCAGCGTAACTTCTGTTACCGAAGGTTCGGGTTCTGAGTTGGAAGAGCAGGAAAGGTTCGATGCCGACAATAAATTAATAATTAACGATGATACTCTTAACGGTAAAAAAGCTATTGCTATTACTTTTGATGACGGTCCCGGCGAATATACCCAAAAACTTGTCGAGGAGTTAAACGCACGGGGAGCAAGAGCAACTTTTTTCATGGTGGGAAGTTGTGTTGAACAGTATCCCGAAGTTCTTCCGTTAATGGTAAGCGGAGGTCATCAGCTGGGAAATCATACCTACAATCACACAGATATTACAAGTATTTCCAATAAGGAAATGAATGACCAAATTTCCAAAACCGATAACGCTATTTATAACGCATGCGGACAAGTTTCAACGGCATTTCGTCCTCCTTATGGGGCTTGTACAAATGACACAAATAGAGTTATTGATAAAACTATTACCCTGTGGTCGCTTGATACTTACGACTGGAAACTTGACAATGCTAATGACGTAAAGGATACAATAGTGTCAAATTGCCATGACGGCGATATAATATTACTTCATGATATTCATAAACATAGTGTTGAAGGGGCTATTGCAGCTATTGACGAACTTCAGGAAAACGGGTTTGTATTTGTTACGGTAGACCAGCTTTTAACAAGATATGGATATGCAATAAAGCACGGCGAATCTCATAGTTCCCAGTATGCAGTTTATGAAACAAATTCACCGTATGCCGCCCAATATCAAAAGGAAATAGATGCGAAAAAAGCCGAACAGGCTTCGAGTTCTGCGGCAGAGTCATTTTATCATGAAAGCTCAAGAAAAGAAAATTCAGATGTAGACCGTCAGTTTGATTCTCAAACAAGCTCGAATCAGATAACGGTGATTCAACCCGAAAGCAATTCATCAAAAAAGCGTTTAATTTATTGATTTTTATTAAAAATTAAAATGAATGGCAGCCATATTTCAGGCTGCCTTTTTTTGATTACTTATTTGTAACAAGGTGTCATTGGAAGAGAAGAATCTTTTTGTAAGAAAATTTCTTTGTAATGATTATACACATCTTCATAATCAGGTAAAAAATTTTTAATTTCAGGCGAACTGAACGGAACAATAAGATAATCCGACCATGTTATTTGATTATAATAACAATAAAGCAGTTCATTGTTCAAATCTTCAAAAGTAATTTTCGTTTTGCCGTTTTCGACAGTTTTTCTCACTGTCACTGTTGCCAAAATACTTGTTACTTTGTTATAATATTCGTCCTGCATTTGAGCGCAATATAAATTTCCCATAGAATAATAGACGAGTGTGTCACCTATATACTCAGCCGGTTCGATAACATGAGGGTGAGTTCCGATTACAAGATTAACTCCGTTGTCCGCCAAAAATTTTGCCATATCGTCCTGATAAGCCGTTTCCTGCGGAGAGTACTCAACTCCTGCGTGCATGCACACGATAAGAAAATCAACCTTATCTCTTACGGCTGAAATATCTTTCTGTACTTGTTTTTTATATGCCTGATATTCCGTATCAATGTCCGGAGAAGTAAAATCTGTCGGCCAAACATTCACCAAATATTCTTTTCCTTCGGGAACAGGTATACCGTTTGTTCCGTATGTGTAATCAAGCATACTGTAAGTTATTCCGTTACATTCCAGAATATGTGTTTCATCTCTTGATTTTTGGCTGTCAAAGGAGCCCGTCATAAAAACATCTTTTTGATTTTTCCAGTATTTACACGAAGCGAGTATGCCTTCTTCGCCTGCGTCCATTGTGTGATTTGTTGCGGTTGAAACAAGATTGTAACCAAGGTCAACCATTGCGTCGCCTGCCTCTTGAGGACTGTTAAACATAGGGTAGCTTGCAAGTCCCAATTCTGTTCCGCCTAAAATTGTTTCCTGATTATAATAATTCAAATCGCATTTTTCTGTAAATTTTCTCAAATTTCTTACCATAGGCTTGAAATCGTAACCGTTTCCGCCGGCAAGCTGATTTGCGTAATTATAATTGGTGTCATAAATAATATAATCTCCGGCAAAAGACATTTTTAACGAAGCATTATTTACCGAGCCGGCAGGATAATTTTCTTCATCTCCTTCGACATCTACTTCAAATTTAAGTTCTCCGTCATTTTGAGCTGCATTTGCATTTTGTTGAGTGTTTTGTTTGCCGCACCCGGAAACAAAAGTTATGCTCAATATAAGCATAACAGAAATAAAAAGATTTGTTTTTTTATTTAGTTTAAACATAAATTCCTCCTGAACGAATTTTTTAGAAAAACAGACTTGCTTTTTTTGCGTGTTTATTTTATAATAGTCCGTGGATTAATTCCCGTCAGTTCGTGACCATCCTGACGATAAACAAAACTACGGAACAGCTAATAAAACTGCTAAAGGACGTAGTGTACCCTTTGGCAGTTTTTCTGTTGCCGTTAAAAAGGAGCAGATTATGCAAAGATACGGTATTATCACTGAAAAAAATCCTCGGGAGATTGTTCTGCTGCGTGGCAGCGGGTGCAAATGGAAGAAATGCACGTTTTGCGACTACCACCTTGACAAATCTCCGAACGAAGAAGAAAATTTTCTTCTAAACAAAATCCAACTTCAAAAAGTGCAAGGACTTTTTGGCAGATTAGAAGTCATCAACTCCGGAAGTTTCTGCGATCTTGACGACAAAACAATGAATTTTATCGCCGATGTTTGTCAAGCAAGGCAAATTGACAAACTGCATTTTGAATGTCACTACATTCACCGCAAGCTTGTACCGCCCTTAAAAGAAAGATTTCGAGATATTGGCGTTAATGTAATCATTAAGACGGGCGTGGAAACTTTTGACATTAATTACAGAGAAAACATAATGAAAAAAGGTTTTGGACAAGCTTCGCCGCAACAAATAAGCGAATTTGCAGACGAAGTATGTTTGCTTTTCGGTTTGGACGGACAGACAACGGAGAGTATGCGGACGGATATTAAGACAGGGCTGCTTTATTTTGACAGAGTGTGTATTAACTTAATGACGCCGAATACAACTTCCGTAAAACCAAATAATGATGTAAAAATGTTATTTATAAATCAAGTTATGCCTTGTTATATAAATAATAACAGAGTTGACATTCTTTTAGAAAACACTGATTTCGGAATTGGAACGGAAAACACGGAGGAGGATATTTAAAATGATAAACGAATTACTTTTAGTCGGTTCGCTTCTTTTTATTTTTGGCGGAGCATTATTGGCTTATTATATTTTTGGAAAAGCCGGATTGTATATGATTACCACCATTGCAACAATAACGGCAAATATTGAATGTTTAATCATGGTTAAAGCCTTTGGTATGGAACAAACATTAGGAAATGTTTGCTTTGCCGTAACGTTTTTGATTACCGATATTTTAAGCGAAAACGAGGGCAAAAAAGAAGCCAATAAAGCTGTTGCAATCGGTATTTTCACATCATTGTTTTTTATTGCGATTACACAAAGCTGGATGTTGTATACCCCGTCTGAATCGGATTGGGTTATGCCCTCGATAAGCACAGTGTTTTCAAACACAGCAAGAACAATGATTGCCTCGCTTGGAGTTTATGTTATATCTCAGCTCTTTGACGTACAGCTTTATCACGCATGGTGGAAGCTTACCGAAAAGCTTTCAAAAGATAAAAATAAATTTTTATGGCTTAGAAACAACGGTTCTACTTTGATATCTCAAATTTTAAACACAGCGTTATTTACTATTTTTGCCTTTTGGGGCATTTACGACGGAGAAACGCTTAAAAATATTATGATTTCAAGTTATATGATTTTTATTGTTACAAGTTTGTGCGATACTCCTTTTATTTATCTTTCAAGACTTGTGAAAAGAGCAAGAACTAATAAAGAAAACAAGAAAAACTCTAAAATAAATGACCGTCAAGTTGTCACCGCTTAAAATTCAGCAATAATTTTTTAGGTTATGTCCAACTTTTTTGAAAAAAGTTGGACAAAAAAATATAATTATTTTAATACGCTTGCCAAAAATTGTTTAGCCTTATCGGTTTTGGGAGCCGTAAAAATTTCATCGGGAGTACCCGTTTCAAGGATTTTGCCGTCAGCCATGAAAATTACCCTGTCGGCAACTTCTTTGGCAAAACCCATTTCATGAGTTACCACAACCATTGTCATACCCTCTTTTGCGAGAGTTTTCATTACGTCAAGCACTTCGCCGACCATTTCGGGGTCAAGGGCAGAGGTTGGCTCATCGAACAGCATAACGTCAGGCTGCATACAAAGGGCTCTCACAATGGCTATTCTTTGCTTTTGACCGCCGCTGAGCTGAGCGGGATAAGCGTCCGCTCTTTCTGCAAGACCAACTCTTTCCAAAAGTTCCATTGCTTTTTTCTCTGCTTCTTCCTTTGATTTTTTCAGCAATTTTATAGGAGCTATTGTAACATTTTTTAGAATAGTCATATGCGGAAAAAGGTTAAAATGCTGAAATACCATGCCCATTTTTTGGCGGTGAATATTAATATCAACCGATTTGTCAAGCATATTTACGCCCTCGAAAATGATTTCTCCGCCTGTAGGAACTTCAAGAAGATTCAGAGAACGAAGAAAAGTTGATTTTCCCGAACCCGAAGGACCTATTATAACTACCACTTCACCCTTGTTAATTTCGGCATTAACGCCGTCGAGAGCATGGAGTTCGCCATAATGTTTTTCAAGATTATTTACTTTGATTAAGCTTTCGGAATTAATGCTCACTGCTTCTCAACTTCCTTTCGAGTATGGATACGAGTTTAGTTAAAATCATAACGATTACAAGATAAATCAAAGCTACTGCAATCAGCGGCAAAAAAGCGTCGAAAGTTCTTCCTCTTATGATGTCGCCGCCCTTTGTCAAATCCTGCAAAGCGACGTAACCCGCAACAGACGTTTCTTTCAGAAGAACAATAAATTCATTGCACAGCGCAGGCAAAATGTTTTTAAAAGCCTGAGGAAGAATGATATACCACATAGTTTGGCGGTAGTTGAAGCCAAGCGAGCGTCCCGCTTCAAATTGACCGTTATCAATAGACATTATTCCGGCGCGGACTATCTCCGCAACGTATGCGCCCGAGTTAATTCCAAAAGCACATATTGCAACGATTATTTCATCTACGCCGAGAGGAGCTAAAATAACAAAATATGTAATTAAAAGCTGAACGACAACAGGAGTACCTCTGATTACTGTTAAATAAATGTGAGCAATGAAGTTGAGGACTTTCAGTTTTCCCGTTTTGTCGTGAGTAGAACGGATAGCCGCAATAAGGAAACCTAAAACAACGCCGAGAACTAAAGCTCCCAATGTAATTTTTATTGTTACTCCTAAGCCGTTCCAAAGATATTTCCAGCGGTTGTCAGTAATAAAGTCGTTTATGAACCGCATTTTGAAATCGTCAAACCATTCCGAAAAATCGCCTGTTAAAAACATGGCATTCCCTCCATACGTATTATTTTGTATATTTACTGCAAACGGGACTACAAAACGTAGTCCCGTCTGTTGTTGATTTTATTCGGCAGGAATATATTTTTCTACAATCTTATCAAGAGAACCGTCCTCTTTGAGTTCTTTCAAAGCCTTGTTGATTTGGTCTTTGAGTTCCGTATTTTTCTTGTTTATAGCAATAGCATATTCCTCGTCGGCATATGATGTTTCGAGAATTTTTAAACCGTCGTTTACGCTTACGTAAGACTTAGCCGGCTCGTTGTCAATAATAACTGCGTCAACTACACCCGAAGAAAGAGCTGCGACAGCGTCGTTGCCTTTGCTGTATCTTTTAACGTGGTCTTCGCCCAAATCGTCCGTTGCGTAGAGGTCGCCGGTTGTGTTTTCCTGAACGCCTACTTTTTTATCCGCCAAATCGTCAACGGAAGTAATCGGACTGCCGTCTTTTACGATAATTGCCTGTACTGCTGTTGCATAAGTATCGGAAAAGTCTACTGTTACAAGACGTTCTTCGGTTACGCTCATTCCTGCCATGCCTATATCGACAGAACCTGTCTGTACGGCACCGATAATAGAACCAAATTCCATGTCTTTAATTTCAAGTTCTTTTCCAAGCTTGCCGGCAATAAGTTCGGCGATTTCGGCATCAATACCGACAATTTTTTCATTTTCGTAAAATTCGTACGGTGGGAAAGATGCGTTTGTAGCCATAACGAGTTTGCCGTTTGCGGCAGGGGTATCCTGTGTTGCAGCCGTTTCATTTGCGGAGTTGCCTTCGTCTGCGGAACTGTCGGCAGTAGTTTGTTTTGCGCTGTTGCATGCTGCGAGAGCCGCGCAAATTGCACCGACAATAACAAGCGCAATAAATTTTTTCATTGTTTTCATTGTGATTTCCTCCTAAAATACAGCATATAAATATGCAATCTATAAAAACTCACTTCTACAGTTTATCACATTTTGTAAGTACCGTCAATATTGTTGTCAATAAAGTTCTTACAAACTATAAAAGAAAAACCGCTTAACCAATGGCTATTTTATACAAAAATGCCAATATTCGTAACTTTAATGTTGATTTTAAAGTTGTTAAAGTTTTTGATTTCTTTATTTTTTAATAAAAGAAACAGGCTGTTTGAAATAAACAGCCTGTTAAAATCAACCATAATTTTTATTATTTTTTGGGAAAGAAAAGTTCCGAATTTTTCACATAATCAATTAAACCGGAAGTAACTTTTTCGGCTTCCGTCTGATTTGAGCCTACGCCTGTAAAGTAAATCTTAATTTTTGGCTCAGTGCCGGAAGGTCTGACTATGATAGCGTTGTTTCCCTCAAGCGAGTATGAAAGCACATTGGACTTAGGCAAGTCAATGGTTGTTTCCTCGCCTGTTGCAAAGTCTTTCTCATAAGAGAGCAGATAATCGGCATGCTTCAAGATTTTGTATCCTGCCATTTCGCCGATGTTGGAATTTCTAAGACCGTCCATAATTTTCTTCATTGTTTCCATGCCTGTTTCGCCCTCGAACTTGAAGCTAAGCGTGGTATTTTTATAGAAACCGTACTTTTTATAAAGACTGTTAAGTACGTCAATGAGCTTTTTATCTTGTTTTTTGTAGTACGCAGCCATTTCGCAAATAAGCATAGAAGCCACAACAGCGTCCTTATCTCTTACATAAGTGCCGGCAAGGTATCCGTAACTTTCTTCGAAGCCAAATACGTAGCGTTTTTCCTCGCCTTTTTCTTCAAGGCGTAAAATCTGGTCGCCGATATATTTGAAGCCCGTAAGAACTTTTTTAAGTTCGCAGCCGTATGTCTGAGCAAGCTTATCAATTAAAACACTGGTAACGACTGTCTTTACAATTATTGGATTTTCGGGAAGAGTACCGAGTTTTGTGCGGCAGCTAAGGATATAATCTGTGAGCATTATTCCCGTTTCATTGCCGGTGACAAGTCTGTAATTACCGTTGCCGTCCGGAATAGCAATTCCAACTCTGTCGCTGTCAGGGTCTGTTGCAAGAAGAACATCGGGCTGTACTTCGGCACAGAGCTTCAAACCTTCGGTAAGAGCCTTTTCTTCTTCGGGGTTCGGGTAAGGGCAAGTCGGGAAATTACCGTCCGGCATTTCCTGAGATTTTACAATATGTACGTCTTTAACGCCGATTTTGTCAAGAATTTTTCTGACGAGTTTATTTCCGGCACCGTTAAGAGGAGTATAAACAACACGCAGATTGGAATTTTCACATATTCCCTTGTTGACGGACTGTTCCTCTACTTTTGCCAAATATGATTGATAAAATTCATCTCCGATGTATTCTATCATACCATTTTCAACTGCTTTGTCAAAGTCGATTAGTTTCACGTCTTTAAAGCAATCGAGTTTTGATATTTCACCGTAAACAGCGGCGGCGGCGTTGTCAGTCATTTGACAGCCGTCATATCCGTAGCACTTGTAACCGTTGTATTTTGATTCGTTGTGACTTGCGGTAATCATAATGCCGGCATGGCTTTTAAAATATCTTACGGCGTAAGAAACAACGGGAGTTGGCTGAAGTTCTGTCGAAAGATAGACCTTAATTCCGTTGGCGGCAAGAACTCTGGCTGCTTCAGCAGCAAAAAGATCGGACTTGATTCTCGAATCGTAAGAAATGGAAACAGAGGACTTTTCATAATTATTCCGCAAATAATTTGCAAGTCCCTGAGTAGCCACTCGCACAGTATATACGTTCATTCTGTTTGTGCCGGCTCCGATTATGCCTCTAAGACCGGCGGTTCCAAATTCAAGAGCTCTGTAAAAACGATCTTTAATCGCGTCCTCATCGTCTTTAATTTCGTTTAATTCTGTGATAAGGCTGCTGTCATCAAAGGCATTTTCCAACCATTTTTTATATAGTTCCTTGATTTCCGATTCCATATAACACATCTCCTCCTAAAAAGAATAAATCATACCCATAATTATTGCAGAAGAAACAGATTGCATAATTCAACTACCTAACTACTATAACACAAAAACAAAGATTTTACAATTAATTTTTAGAAATTTTCCGAAAAAATTCAGAAATAATCGGCTTTAATTGATTTATAATATGAAATGTCATAAAATATTGCTATTGTTTTTTTACTCAATTTCAACACTTTTATAAAATTATTGCACAATTCTAAAAAAATTTATATTAATTTTATGTTTATAAAAAACCCACTTGTATATTGTAAAGTTTTGATGTAAAATAAGAAAAAAGTGTTTTTGTAAAAGGAGGCAGCATTTTTGTCAAATAAAAATTCTAAAAAGTCAAAAGATAACGATGTGTCTGTTGAGCAGCAAATAAGCGATACTTCGGAACAAAAAACGGCGGCAGAAGAACAGACTGTCCGTCCTCGCAAGAGAAAAATAATAAAAAACAATCAGTTTCCAATAGTGTTATGTATTTTTATTGCCGTATTCTTGTCTGCTTTAGTATGGAAAATCTTTTTTGACAGTTCGATTATAGGAACGTGGTATTATATAAAGAACGGAGAATATGTCGAAACAGAAGATGCTCCGATTGGTACGAATGACATTCCGAAAGAAGAAACCAGACAGTATACGCAGCGTATTTGTTATGATTTCCGACCGGACGGAGAGTGTGTTGTAACATTGGGAACAATGTCCGTAAAAGGACGGTATAACACTTATGTCATGGATAAAACCAATGTTGTTTCAGCGTCAGTAATTTATCAGAATATCAACCTCATGTATGGAAGTTATGAGTATGATTTGCAGGGAAATATATTCACGGGGAAAAAACTTGTGGTTAAGAACCTTTATGACGATGAAGACGTCGTACTTAAGCCGGGCGAAGGCGAGTTCCCAATCGAGCCTTTTGAGAATGCGGAATATGACAGCAGATTGTTTGGCGAATGGTACGACGAAGATTTGAAAGTAACATTTGAATTTAAAAACGACGGTCATATGCTCAGGTCAACAGATGACGGAATGACGGTAGACCATTACTATACGGTTGTTGAAAACGGCACTGTTTTGGCTAAATATTCAGGCGGCGAAGAGCAGTCCTATTCCTACAGTTACAGCTTTGACGGGGACGATGTAATTATCAACGGCTCCAGGGCAAAAAAAGTATCACAATAACATGATAATAAAAACGGAAGATATAATTTTTTAGAAATTTTCTTCCGTTTTTTTATGAATTATGAAATAATTTCAACAATAACTGCGTTTGAACATAAAAAACCTTTTTCTGAAAGGCGTATTCCGTCTTTATCTAAAAAGAGCAAATTTGTAGAAAGCAATTTTTTTGCATTTTTTATGTAGTGTTCGGGTAAAGGGCAGCCAAATCGTTTCAGAAAATTTTCAAAGCGAAGACCCGAGGACAGTCTAAGCGTCATTGCAATATATTCTTCTTCATCGCCGCCGGAGCCGTCGTTTATAATTTCGTTTGAATAAAATTGTTTAAGAGAGCGTCCATAGTAAAATCTTTTTCCGTCAACAAAAGAATGAGCGGAAGAACCTATTCCGATATATTCTTCGCAGTTCCAGTATTTGAGATTATGCAGGCTTTCGCAGCCCGGCATGGCGAAATTAGATATTTCATATTGACGATAGCCCAAAGAGCTTAATTTTTGTGCCATGAATTCGTATAAATCACATACAGTGTCATCATCGGGAAATTTTAAGTTATCTTTATTTTTGTAGTAAGCAGTTCCCTTTTCAATTTTTAAAATATATGCCGAAATATGTTTAGCTCCAATATTTTTACAAAATTCTATGCTTTTTTCAAGCGAACCGATTGTTTGTTGAGAAATACCTATCATTAAATCAAAGGAAATATTAGAAATTCCCGATTTTTGTATTGTGTTAGCCAAATCAGCGACATCTTGAGCGGAGTGCTTTCTGCCGAGTAATGTTAATTCTGTTTGATTAGAGGATTGCAGACCAATGGAAACTCTGTCAATGCCATAGTAACGCAGTTTTTCAAAATCGAGAAACTTTGCCGATTCGGGATTTAATTCAATCGTTGTTTCTTTTGAACAGTTGCCGAAACTTGTTTTAATGCTTTTCAAGATTGAAATGATACGTTCCGTTCCGAGTATGCTTGGAGTTCCGCCGCCTAAATATATTGTGTCCGCACAGTAATCGGAATAAGATAAGATTTTTTTATTTAAATTTGTTACGTATTCGTCTATGAGTTTATCCGAATATTTTAACGAATAAAAATCGCAGTAGGGACATTTCTCGCTGCAAAACGGTATATGAATGTAAAGACCCAATTTTTTCATTGTGGAATCTCCTGTGTTTAAGAATAAAAAGGGGACGGGCAGAAGTAAGAATACTTCTGCCCAGTTTGGAAGGTATATGAAAATTAGTAGAACGCTTTGTCAACACTCCTTATTATAATACGAATTTGTTACGAAATTGTGAACAAATTGATATTTTATTTTTTTTGGAATAATTCCGTAAAAAATAAATTAACAATAAATAAATATGTATATTTTTTACAATTCAGACAAATAAAAAAAACTCAATTTTTCTAAGTGTATTGACAAATTTTCAAAATATAGTAGAATTTATAAAAGAGTTAAAAAATTACAGAAAAAAATGCGGCAAAAAATAGGAGGTAATTGATTTGGCGGATTTAAAATCTGAGATTAATAAAAGGCGAACGTTTGCAATAATATCCCACCCCGACGCAGGAAAAACTACTTTGACAGAAAAGCTGCTGCTTTACGGAGGGGCAATAAACTCGGCAGGCTCTGTAAAAGGCAAGCATTCTTCAAAACATGCGGTATCGGACTGGATGGAAATTGAAAAGCAAAGAGGTATTTCCGTTACATCGTCTGTTTTACAGTTCAGATATAATGACTGTTGCATAAATATTTTGGATACTCCGGGACATCAGGACTTTTCGGAAGATACGTACAGAACTTTGATGGCAGCGGATTCTGCCGTTATGGTTATCGACGCTTCAAAGGGCGTAGAAAATCAAACCAAAAAACTTTTCAAAGTTTGTGTTATGCGTCATATACCAATTATCACATTTATAAACAAAATGGACAGAGATGCCCAAAGTCCCTTTGACCTTTTGGAAGATATTGAAACGGTTTTGGGAATTAATACTTGTCCGATGAACTGGCCTATAGGAAGCGGCAAAGAATTTAAAGGAGTATACGACAGAAACAAAAAAGAAGTACTTGCTTTTACTGCTGCTCACAATGGACAAAAAGAAGCAGAGAAAACAGTTGTGTCTATTGATTCGCCCGATTTGGCAAAAACTATCGGCACATATCATATGCAGGATTTACTTGATGAAATCGAACTGCTTGACGGAGCCGGAGATTCTTTTGATTTGGACGAAGTTCGTTCGGGCAGACTTACTCCTGTATTTTTTGGTTCTGCATTAACGAATTTTGGCGTAGAGCCGTTTTTGGAAGAATTTTTAAAGATTACTACGCCGCCGTTGCCGCGAGAAACGGAGAGCGGAACAGTCGAGCCTGTATCGGAAACATTTTCCGCATTTGTATTTAAAATACAAGCGAATATGAATAAGGCTCACCGTGACAGAATTGCATTCATGCGTATTTGTTCGGGTAAATTTGATAAAAATATGGAAGTATTCCATGTTCAGGGAAATAAAAAAATGCGTCTTTCACAGCCTCAGCAGCTAATGGCACAGGATAGAGAAATTGTTGACGAGGCATATGCGGGCGATATTATAGGCGTATTTGACCCCGGCATTTTTTCCATAGGCGATACTATTTGCACACCCGGAGAAAATATCAAATTTAAAGGTATTCCAACATTTGCTCCCGAGCATTTTGCACTTTTGCGGCAAAAAGACACAATGAAAAGAAAGCAGTTTGTAAAGGGAACTACTCAAATTGCTCAAGAGGGAGCAATACAAATATTTCAAGATCTGGATTCCGGCATGGAAGAAGTGATTGTCGGAGTAGTTGGAACACTTCAATTTGATGTGTTAAAATATCGGCTGAATAACGAGTACAATGTTGAAATTGTTATGGAAGGCTTGCCGTATCAGTTTATACGCTGGATAGGCAATACTGTAATAGAGCCGAAAAAGCTTGATTTAGCATCGGATACGAAAAGAATACAAGACCTTCGCGGAAATTATTTGCTCCTGTTTACAAGTCAATGGAGCATTAATTGGGCATTGGAACACAATAAAGGCTTGATTTTAGAAGAGTTTGG
>CACWIU010000031.1 GCA_902761025.1 uncultured Ruminococcus sp.
CAACAGATTAATAAATAAGGCATTTACCGCAAGGGCAAATGCCTTAAATTTGTGTTAGTTAACCGTTAGTTACCATCCAAAATTCACCACATTTCAGGCAAACTCAAGCCGAACAAAACAGCGTAAATACGTGATATTTGCCAATATAGAAAGGCGAAAATTTATCTCTTCGAGAATTGTGGCGCTCTTCGAGCTGCTTTCAAGCCGTACTTCTTACGTTCCTTCATACGAGGATCACGTGTAAGGAAACCTGCTTTCTTCAATACGGGACGAAGATTCTCCGAATCATACTGAAGCAAAGCTCTCGAAATTCCATGACGAATTGCACCTGCCTGACCTGTTACTCCGCCGCCTGCTACTCTGCATACGATGTCGAACTTCTCGGCTGTGTCCGTAAGGTTAAGAGGCTGTCTTACGATAAGCTTAAGTGTTTCAAGACCAAAATAATCGTCAATATCTCTTTCGTTTATTGTAATTTTACCTGTACCACGGTAAATTCTTACTCTTGCAACCGAACTCTTTCTTCTGCCTGTACCATAGAAATAATTTGAATTATCGTACATAATGTTATCCTCCTTCCTTACTTATCCCAAACTTCGGGCTTCTGAGCCGCATGGATATGCTCCGCACCTGCAAACAAACGAAGTCTGAGCAACGCATCTCTGCCGATTGAATTGTCCGGAATCATGCCCTTAACAGCAAGCTCCATCGCTTTTGTCGGCTTTGTTGCCATTAATGTATCGTAACGTGTTTCTTTTAAGTGACCTACATACCCTGTGTGACGCTGCCACTTCTTCTGAGTAAGCTTGTGTCCTGTAAGAACTGCTTTTTCGCAGTTTATGATTATTACATGATCGCCGCAGTCTACATGCGGTGTATAAGTTGGCTTGTGTTTGCCTCTGAGCAAAACTGCAGCCTGAGCAGCCACACGACCAAGCGGCTTGCCGGCAGCATCAAGAACATACCATTTGCGTTCAACTTCGCCCTTTTTTGCCATATAAGTTGACATAGTCTTAATCCTCCTAAACAAAATACAAATATGTGTAAGGCTATTAACCTCACTTCAACGCTTTGTTATAATACCATAGCTTCGGCAGAAAGTCAACACCTTTTTTGAGTTTTTTTAATTTATTTTTAATAATCTCGTTTATTCTCTTTTATGCTCAATTATTCTCTCTATTGCTCCGTTCTCATTTTTGATTTTGATGATTTTTTAGTTCTCTAATTGCAAAAAATACGCCCCGCTGTTTTAACGGGGCTGTAATTTTAGCAATTTTAAGGAGTCGAATTTTTGTATGTTTCCATTATTTGAGAGCGGAATTGTTCGAAAGACATATTTGTATTCTGTCCTCCGTTTTTATCGCCGTCAAGGCTGAAAGCAAAACTGCTGCGTTGATTTGCAAACTGCATATACGGTTCAACAATGTCCTCATAATTAGCTTTCGCCTTGTTGTACATCTTATTGAAATCTTCATCGCTCGTCAGCATTTCAGTTTTCGAAAGTTTATCCAAAGCGGCAGTATACTTATCTCTCACATAAGAAAGATTTTCCGGAATATTGTGAGTAACGGTGCTTTTAATAAGAGGATTTAACTGCTCCCCCATTGTAACGGCAGTATCTGCGTACGGGTCAACCACTGCACAATTTTTATTTAATCCGTATGTAATGCCTAAAGTACGGTCATTATCATAAACGATAAAAATGGCTTTCCCGTCATCTTTCCTAAAGTATATATAATGGTTGTTGAAATTATTTCTCATGTCGTCCGGGTCGCCAGCAAAATATTCGGCTGCCATAAAACCGGCGTAACTGTCAACGTCCAAGACCGTTTCCAGTTCTTCTTTCGTTATATCCTGCTTGTTGATAACATCAAGAAACTTGATAAGCGATTCATGCTTGGAAGTTTTCTTATTTGTTTTTAGATTAAAATTGAATTTTATGCCCTCGGAATTTTTCTGAATACCATAAGAATTGTCAGGATTATAGTTGACGCCTCTCCATTTGCCGGTACGGTTTCCGGTATTGTCGCATTCCGACCACATGCACTTGTACAAATCGCCGCCTAATGCCGATTTTGGCAATCTTTTCTCCAAAAACTTTTTATCAACAGGTTCGTATATTTTTACAAGTCCATAGTTATTGCCGTTAAATTTCATCTGGGAAAGACCTATTTTTTGAACAAGCTGGTCGGCAGATTCAAAAAGCTTTGCGGCATATATTTCCCGTATATTGGATTCGTCGTAGTTGATATTCCATTTTATATCAAGCTTATCCAAAGATGCAAACGTACGCTTCTTTCTCGCTTCTTTTTCAGCAACGCTTGCCCATTCTTTAACATCTGTACTATAAGCGGCTTCATCGTCAAATGTTTCGTCAAAGCTTAGCTTGAAACTGCAAAGATTAGGCGCACCGTCATACGAATACAATGGACTGATAGTTTGATTTCCTTTTAAACGAATACCTACTTCTTCAATGGTGTAAACATCAGAGCCAATGGTAAATGTTACATCTGCCTTGCGATATGTTTCAGACTTTTTGTTTTCATCATTTTCTGTGTAATTTTGAAAGTCCGATTGAAGCTTTCCAATTTCCGAAGTTGTCATAAAAATATCCACGGATATTTTATTGTCAAGGTCGAATAATCTGTTATAAAGCTCAAGTCCTTCGTTTTTGGTTTCCTGATATACGGTTGTAACATTTTCGGTATATTCCGATATGTAAGAGTTGTTATCAACATCGACATACTCCCTTTTTCCTCCTGCACACCCCGAAATCAAAAGCGTTGTTAAAATAGCTGCCATAAAAACTGAAATAAACCTTTTCATAACAAACTCCTCACAATTAAATTAGTTATTTTAATTATAAAAGATTGAATCGCCTTTGTCTATCGGTAAATGTAACAATTTTCACAATTTTTTTTATAAAAACGTAAAATTAAAATATTATTTATAATATAATTGTTTTCTGTAAATAAAAAATAAATTTAAAATATTTAAAACAAGGAGTCTGTTGTTTTATATACGGTATTTTTAGTTATTTGTATATTGCTTGGGGCAATTTTTACAGGTACTGTTCGACAGATATGCAATAACAAAATGATATTCACATATTTCCCCCTTGTCGTTCAATGTGTGCTTGCAGTGTTTCTTTACCAAAATATATGGGAATTTTACGAGGCTTGGGAGTTTTATAAATCGACAGGTAAAGTTCCTCCTGAACATTCTGTAATAAAAAATAAAGTTTCTCAAATAGACGAATGGTTAAAATACAGATAGAAATATGAACGACAAAAAATAACATTAATAAATAGCCGCCTGTTGTGAAAAACAGACGGTTATTATAATTTTTAATCCGCTATTGGCGCGGAAAAATTATCAAACGCTTCAATCAGGCGTGGGTGATTTATTACAAAATGTATTGCGGGAGATTTGTTCTTTGAAACAATAACCTGTTTGTTTTTGATAATTGTAATATTAATATTCCTGAAACTTGGGTATTCGTTAATTTTCAGCGAGCAGTTTTCGTGCAATTCGGCAAATGCCTTTGTCTGTCTTAAATGTTCGCAGTATTCGTCATAACTGTATTTAAAATCACGTTCGATAAACAATTCGGGAATAAAAAGCGTGGGCGGATTAATTTCAAAATCTTCTCTTGTAAATTTTGGTATTATCAATGCGATTTCGTTTTCTCTCAAAAGCTTTTCGATTGCCCCACGGCTGTAATATACAAATTTTTTGATTTTATTAATAATTTCATTGCTTATCAAATTTCGTTTGAGTATAATTTCAATCAATTCATCGGATATTGTGAAAACAGGCAGACTTCCGAAGATTTTTTTTCGTTTGCCCGAAAGAGAATACGAATGTTCCATAAAGACTGATAATTCAGAAGTTTTTGAAGCATTGTATATCTCCATAAGCGGATATGCCGTTTTTAATAATTGTTCCGCTTTTGTTCTGTAATACTGCATATCTTCTTTGTTGCTGTAAAGGCAATATCTTCCGTCTTCAAAATGCCCTGCTACGGCATCTCCCCAAAGTGCGGCGGCTCCAGACACCTTTATATGATTCAAAAGCCCCGAAGCATTTGTTTCTTTAATGTAGTATGGCGAAATCTGACCTGTCATATACATTGGCACCCAACTCTCGAGACCTAAAAGCATTTCATTAAACGGGCGGTTCATATTGTGTATCATATTTAAGTGCAGCCCTTTTTTTAACATCAGAGCAGTACCGTACATCCATTTTTTCGGAAACTCCGAATCCTGAGCCAATTTTTCCATGGGCATTTCACTATATATAATAACGTCTTCCATAGAGTCTGATGTAACGGTAGCTTTTATAAAATCAAGCTCGCATTCCATCATTTGCTCAATTCCGCTGTACTTTTTTGAAGGTGGAATTTGAAACGGCACTGTCGGAATGCTGCTCTTGTCAAAGCTTATAATTTTTATGTAGTCTTCAAGATTGAAGCCGTCAAGGCTTTCAAGAAATTTTTTGAAATGGTCGGTAGAAGGCAATTTTGCTCCCGAAACAAGCCAGTCTTTTATTTTTTCCGAACATTTGAGCCGGCTGTCAAGTTCTTTCGACTCTATCCCCAACAGATTGCTGAGTTCGGAAGTTAGTTTTTCACTATGCACTTTCTTTTCCGATATCATGGCTATGTTTTCGGAAAATTTAAATATATCTCCCGGCTTTCGGCTGCCTGCTCTGATTCTTGAAATATAAGACGCATCGTATTTTAAGCTCTTCGCAAGACTTGCATTGCTTATTTCAAGAGCGTCAAGCAGCCGATTAAGATTAAAAAGAAACGTATCATAATCAACGCTTATTTTTTCTTCTGTGGCTATAGCCGAATTAAGATTGCCACGCACATTATTTTCATCTAAGTTTATGCTTTTCGACTTGGCTATACCGACAATACCGGCTGTAAGTTTATCAATCTGTTCACTGCAGCTCTTGGGAACTCTTTCTCCTTTCCTGTAACGCCCAATCGTTTTTCCTGAAAGACCCGACGCTGCGGAAAGTTCGGTATTTGTACATTCGATTATTTGTATATATTTATTTAAATGTTCGCTGAACATACAATAACAACTCCTTACAAACCAATTATACAAAGCTTATGTTTTTTCTGTCAATGGAAACTTTCCGCAAGACCGTAAATGTCATTGACTTTTACGGGGAACATGTTTTCTTTTAACGTTTCACTTGCTATAATAGAAATGTCTAATAATTGTTTTGACACCGATAATTTATTGTCGTAATTGACGAGTGTAAGGCTTTTGCGATTATTAAAGAGGAGGGATAGCACTATCTTTGAAACATATTGTCACAAAAAGGGGGCATTTTTTCTTAATATTTTTTGTAGCATTTTGTGAATATTTAATCAAAGAAAGGAATGATTAGTCTATGAAACAAAATAAGCTGTTGGCACTGATTCTCGCTTTGGTTATGGCAGGCGGAACGTTCCCGTCTACCGCATTGGCGGCGGAAATAACAGATACCGCTGACAACGCCTCGGATAACACATCTGTTCAGGTTCAAAATGAAGTAAGTTCGGAAAGCAATTCGCTGTTTAAGGATTCTTTTAGCAGCAAAAAGAAATCTCAGGAAAAACTTCCCGAGGCTTCTAAAGAAACATTTGGCGATTTTGAGTATACGATTGACACGTCCGTAGACGAAATTACTATCACAAAGTATAACGGTTCGGATGTAAACGTTGTAATTCCTAACGAAATCAACGGCTACCCCGTAACAAAAATCGGAAACCGCGCTTTTCAAAGTATGCCGAAAGCCGTAACCGTTACAATTCCCGACGGAATAACTTGTGTTGACGAATATGCTTTTTACGGCTGCGAAAGACTTGAGTCGGCAGATTTGCCCGATTCGGTAGAGGTTATCGGAACAGGCACATTCCAAAACTGCCAAAAGCTTGCTTCTTTCAAATATCCTAAAAACTGGAAAAGCGTAACACCCGGTTGGGCAGACGGCAATATATTTGTGAATTGTGAAAAAATCACTAAAATAACGGTGCCGGAAGGTGTTGAGAGCATTCCTGCTCGCGCGTTTGAAAATGCCGGAAATTTACAGAGTGTTGTTCTTCCGTCAACTTTAAAAAAGATAGGAAACAACGCATTCAGAAATTGTACGGCTATTAAAGAATTTTCATTGCCCGATTCTGTCGAAGAAATCGGCGTAAGAGCTTTTAACGGCTGTAATGCTGTAAAAGAAATGACATTGCCCTCATCGCTTGAAACACTCGGCGAGCGCGCTTTTGAGAGCTGCGGCAAACTTGAAAATGTCGTATTCAACAATGGTCTTATAACAATAGGTTACGCTGCGTTTTATAACTGCGAAAGACTTAAAGCTGCCGAGCTGCCCGATTCTGTTGAAGTGATAGGCAGATATGCTTTTGAAAATTGTAAAAATCTTGCAAGTTTCCATTATCCTTTGAACTGGGAAAAATTGGACAGCGACGGTTCGGGCGGAATTTTCAAGAATTGCGAAAATCTTACTTCAATAACAGTTCCCGAAGGCATTAAGATTCTTCCAAATTACGCTTTTGACGAAGCTAACTGCCTTACTTCGGCAGAACTTCCGTCAACTTTAACCACAATCGGTTACAGTTCTTTCCGCAACTGCTCAAGTCTTAGCAAAATCGTTATTCCCGATTCGGTTAAGACAATCGGCGCGGAAGCTTTCAAAAACTCGGGTTTGAAAACAGTAAAACTTCCCGAGGCGATTGAAAAAATTGACAGCCGCACATTCCAAGAGTGCAAAAGTCTTACATCAGTCGAGTTCCCGAGTGAACTTATAGTTGTAGGTTATGGCGCATTCTATTCGTGCGAAAGACTTACAAGTGTAAATCTGCCGAATACTGTAGAGGAAATAGACGGCTATGCTTTTGCAAACTGCAAAAAGCTTGCAAGTTTCAGCTATCCCACAAGCTGGGAAAAAGTAGGAGATAACGGCAGAATTTTTGAAAACGACGAACTGCTTACTTCTATAACAGTTCCCGAAGGAATTAAGACTATTCCCGATTATGCGTTTAATGGCGCCAACTGTTTGACATCTGTAAAACTTCCGTCCACACTTACGAAGCTTGGCAGAAATTCGTTCAGCTGGTGTACAAGTCTTACTTCCGCAGAACTTCCGGATTCAATAAAAACAATCGGTGAAGAAGCCTTCAAAGGTTCGGGCTTAACGAAAGTTAAACTCCCCGCAACACTTGAAAAAATTGACTCACGCACATTCCAAGAGTGCAAGAGCCTTACATCCGTTGAGTTTCCAAGCGAACTGAAAATTGTTGGCTATGCCGCTTTTGATTTGTGCGAAAAACTTACAAGCATAAGCCTTCCCAATACTGTGGAAGAAATAGGCGGCTATGCTTTCTCAAGCTGCAAAAAGCTTACAAGCTTCAGTTATCCCACAAGCTGGGAAAAAGTAGGCAATGACGGCAGAATTTTTGAAAACGATGAACTGCTCACTTCTATAACAGTTCCCGAAGGAATTAAGACTATTCCCGATTATGCGTTTAACCATGCCAACTGCTTGACATCTGTAAAACTTCCATCCACACTTACGAAGCTTGGCAGAAATTCGTTCAGCTGGTGTACAAGTCTTACATCGGTCGAGCTTAGCGATTCAATAAAAACAATCGGCGAAGAAGCTTTCAAAGGCTCAGGCTTAACAACAGTTAAACTTCCTGCGTCACTTGAAAATATCGAGTCGCGAGCATTCCAAGAGTGTAAATCTCTCGAAGCGGTTGAGTTCCCAAGCAAGCTTAAATCTGTAGGCTACGGTGCGTTTGACCAGTGCATAAAGCTTGGAGCGGCAGAACTTCCCGATTCGGTAACAAGCATAGGCAGATATGCGTTTTCATATTGCCCAAATCTTACGAGTTTCCGTTATCCTGCAAAGTGGGAAACTGTAATTGACGGCTATGAAGGCAGAATTTTCGAAAATGACGAAGCTCTCACTACAATAACAATTCCCGAAGGCGTTAAGTCCATTCCCGATTATGCTTTTGACCATTCAAATTATCTTGTAACGGTAAATCTTCCCTCGACAATTACCAAAATCGGCACTGCTTCTTTCCGTGGCTGCGAACGCCTTAAAGAATTTACTATTCCTCCGACAATAAGCAGCGTTGGCGAAAGAGCATTTGAATCTTGTCCGATACTTACAATTTATTGTCCTAAATACATAAATTCTGTAATTAGCTTTATTGACGGAAATATAAATGTAGTTTCCAACGAAGACCAGCGTATAGATAATCCGAAAGTATTGGAAGAAGCTCAAAGCAGCTACGTACTTTACTCAGGTTCTAAAATTACAGTGAATTGCTCATACGCAATAAAAAATGCTGTTTACGGCAATGTTTCCGACCTTTCCGTAAGATTCTATATTCCAAACGGAGCTATGCTTTCAGACGGTTCTTTGTACCTCAACGGCGAACTTTGTACGGATTTCCAAGAGGACAATAATCATATCACTATCCCTGTTTCAAAGAGAACCGGAAAAATTACGTTCAGTCTTGTAACAGACTCCGACTGCCGGCTCCAGTCTTACGCAATACTTAATTATAAACTTGGCAGTTCCAACAGCTTCGATATTATCGACATTGTAAATGAAGATTATGAACTTTTAACTCTCAATGCCGAAGACATCATTTCATCAACAAGTATTGAAGTTTCCGGTATTGCATCGGCATCTAAGGACGTTGAACTTTATGTGAACGGTAATTTAAAGACATCTGTTCAGGCAAACAAAGCAGGCAGCTACAATGCAGTTCTTGACCTTGGCTATCTTTTCGAGGGCGAACAAGTCAATATCCGTGCAGATATGGTCGACAAGAGCGGCAACACACTTTCCGCACAAAAACTGGTTAAGTATTCTGAAAATGCTCCGGAACTTTCTTCGCTGGATATGGAATACAACGGCTTGAGATACGATTTGCTCTCGGGCAAAAAACACAACGTTACGTTTATAATGGAAAGTCACGGCGGCTCAAGACCCTTTAAGTTTACCGCAAATTACAAAAACGCAGAGAATATCAAACGAGTTTATATTACAAGCACAAGAAATCAAGTTACTAAAAAAATGCAGGCATTTTATGACAAAAAGGTTGGTGCATTCGTTGCAAACGGCTTCTTTGATGAAAATGACCACGATTACGTACCCGGCAAAATCGGTGTTCAGTATCTCGAAAAGAGTACGGGCGTACAATATACTTTAAATGATCTCGATACTATTTACTCTACGGACGTACTTCCCGAGGCTCTTAAAAATTCCGGTAACGAACTTATCGTTGACGAAGAAAACCGCAAGCAGGTAGTTATTACCGCCGAAGACGGCGATCAAATCGTTTACACGTATGAAAGACTTTCTTTAAGCGAGTTTAAGAAAGAATACGAATCTACTCATAAGTTCACAAGAAAAGCAGACAATACCGAAAAAGGCATAGCTAAAGACCTTATTGACTACGGCTGGAATGTTCAGACAGAAGGCAGCGTTTCTACATACGCTTACTTCGACAAGAACGCTAACGCTAACCAAACAATCGCATGGAGCTATCAAACTTCAAATGATTATGTCGAGAAGGAAACAATCGACTTTGGCGGAAGAAGTCTCAAGAAAATCGAGCTTCTCAAAGTTTCTGAAGACGATGCAAAACTTATGATTGCGTTGGGTCTTAATTATGTACGCACAGAAAAAACAGAGTATATCAATCTTTCAGGCTATGTAATCGATTACAATTCAGCTAAAAACGATATTATGTCCTCGTCGCTTTCGCCGGAAGAAAAGAAAGCTAAACTCGAGTACCTTAACGAACTCAGAAGAGTTGCTATCGAACTTACGGCCGCAAGACTTGTTGGCACATATCTTAATAACATAGGCGGCTACAAATTTGGGACATATCCTGTATTGAGCATTTCGATTTATGTAAATATAATATGTATATATACCAACCCAAATGACAAAAAGCCCGGCGGAGTCGTTGTTGGAACACCCGACAATCCCGATCCGATAGACTCAGACGACACTCCCAATGAAGAATCCGATATCGAAGATATGGCAACAGGAAACACATCGTTTGTAGGAAATTGCTTGTCATTTGCTATTGATCCAAGCGGCATTGTTTACGAAGCTGTTACATCTAACAGAGTTGCAGGCGCTACAGTTACAGCATACTGGATTCCGTTTGATGAAAATGATGCGGGATTCTGGAATAACCCAGATGAATCTAAGTCAATTATTTGGAATGCTGATGAATACAGTCAGATTAATCCGCTTACGACAGACGCAGATGGCAACTACGCTTGGGACGTTCCCGAAGGCTGGTGGAAAGTTGTAGTTGAAAAATCAGGCTATGAAACGATTTCGTCAGACTGGATGACCGTTCCGCCGCCGCAGACAAATGTTAACATCGCTCTTGTTTCAAAAGCTGCTCCTAAGGTTGAAAATGTTGAAGTAAACGACAAGGAAGTTACGGTTACATTCAGCAAATACATCGACCCTGCAACAGTTTCAGGAATCAAACTTACAGATGAAAACGGCAGCAGCATTGAATATACTCTTGAATATTCAAAGATCGAAACAAACGCACAAGGCACTGTTTATGCAAAAACATTCAAGCTCGTTCTCGCTTCTAATCCGAATGTAATCACTCTCAATGTGCCTAATACCGTTAAAAGTTACAGCGGCACATCTGTAACCGAGTACAATGAGAAAATTAAAAATTCCACACCGAAACCCGATCCTGACCCGGATCCAAAACCGAAGCCAGACCCGGATCCCGATCCTGATCCAAAACCAAAGCCGGATCCGGATCCGAAGCCTCAGCCGGATCGCATTTACGGTGACTTGGACAATGATAATGAGATTACTTCCGCTGACAGTTTGCTTATTTTAAGACAAAGCGTAGGACTTGAGAATTTTGACGATGTGGAACAAAAACTTGCCGACGTCGACGGCGACGAAAGTATAACTTCTGCAGACGCACTTGAAGTTCTGCGTTACAGCGTAGGCTTGCCTGCAACAAGCAATATCGGAGAAAAACTCAAATAATTCTATCTCATAAATAAAGTTATAAGATATTGACAACATCGCTAAGCAGGGATTATTTTATCTCTGCTTAGTGATGTTTTTATTTAACTAATTTTGACAGCTTTATTATGAATAAAAAATAAAAATTTTGTGATATTTTTAAAAAGTATTGACAGAATTTGCAAAAGTATTGTACAATAAACGTGTGCTAATTTGTTAGAAAATTTTTATTTAAATTAAATATAATAAAGAGGTGTTTTAATGATAAGAGTATTTGTTACAGGCGATAATCATATAGGTTTGAAATACGCAAGCCACGAAAAAGCAGACATACTTGCAAAGTGCCGAATTACTGCATTTGAAAACATGGTACAAACTGCAAATGACGAAGACTGTCAACTGTTTGTTATAACGGGAGATTTATTTGACAATACCTCAGGTGTATCTATGAAAGATATGAAAGTCCTAATTGAAATACTCTCAAAATTTAACGGTACTGTTGCAGTTCTTCCGGGAAATCATGATTATTATGATAAAGACGTTAAAGTATGGCAATCTTTTAAAAGTATTATGTCAGATTATCATAATATTATGTTGCTTTCGGAATATCGTCCGTATACGCTGCCATTAAATGATGAAAAAATAGTATTGTACCCGGCGTTATGCAAATCAAAGCATTCCGCTCCGGGAGAAAATAATATTGGCTGGATAAAAGATGAAAACATCGTTCCTGATAGTACATATCGAATTGTTGTCGCGCACGGCGCCGTTGAGGGAGAAACAATAGACACCGAAGGTAAGTATTTCATGATGAAGCGTTCCGAGCTTGAAAGTCTTCCGGCAGACCTTTGTCTTATAGGTCATACTCACGTCCCGTTTCCACGCAGCTTAACCGACAAATTTACAGTATGTGAAAAAATTCTGAATGCCGGTACTCATGTGCAGACAGATGTAAACTGCAACACAGAGGGTTTGTGTTTTATTGTGGAAATCCGAGATGATAAATCTATCAGAGCTAAAAAATATGTTTCAGGCAATCTGAGATTTTTCCGCAAAGATATTGTCCTCTCAGCAGGCAAAATGAGAGAAATAATTGAAAGAGAATTGTCTGATATTCCTGATAACAGTGTAGTCGAATTAACACTTTCCGGTTCTGTGACATTCGAAGAATATGAAGAGCGAATTGATTTTTTGGATAATATGTTATCGCGTTTTACAGAAGGTACTTTCACGGACTCAAACCTAAGCGAACTTATTTCCAAAGATTTAATCGAATCGGAGTTCCCCGAAACTTCGTTTTCGGCAAAATTTCTTTTTGCTTTGCTTGAAGACCCAAAAGAAGCTCAGCTCGCTTATGAGATGTTAAAAGAAATAAAGGAGGGCAAATAAGGTGAAAATCGAAAAAATTTCATGTACGCAGTTTGCCGGAATAATTGACCGTGAAGTTTCTTTTACCGACGGTATCAATATTGTATACGGGAAAAACGAAAGCGGAAAAAGCACGCTTGTTAATTTGATTTCTCGCACTCTTTTCCAAGATGCGAAATTACATAAGACCAAAAACAAAGATTTTTTATCCTTGTATTTTCCGAGCGAACAAAAAGGAAGTACTTATAGTGGGGACTTTGTTGATGGAAATATAACATTCAGCACTGAAAGAGGACAGTTCAAACTGTCAAAAGAATGGAGAAAAGAAGCAAAAGATTCACGCTGCACACTTTTTACTCCGCAAGATACTATTTATCGTGATCAGAAGTACATAAACAGTTTATTAAAAGACGAACTGCGTTACGGCGAAGGTGTCTATTCGGAAATGCTTTTCTCGTCGCAGACTGCCGCTGATGAATCCTTGAGTACAATACTTGATGCGTCCAAAAAAACAGAAGGAAAACAAGAAATAGTAAACGTTGTATCAAAGGCCTTTTCCGAAAGCGACGGAATAACGACAGAGGCTATAGGAGCAAAAATTGATGAGAAAATAGAAAAAATAAACGGTAAACATTGGGACAGCGAAAGAGAAAGACCACAAATCCACAATAGCCGTTGGCAAAAAGAAAAAGGTGAAATTCTCGAAGCTTATTATGCTTGGGAAGATGCGGAACAAGAGCTTGAGAAAATTTCTGAGCTTGAATCCGAATCAGACAAAGCATCGGCTGATTATACAGAAAAAGAAATGGCTTTGAATGACGCCGAACATGCTCTTGAAAAATTTCAAGGTTGTATAGCTGCAATTCGTGAACAGAAAACTAAGGAAGAACAGCTTAAAATAAAGACAGACTATCTTTCGGAATTGAAAGACGATTTATCAGAATGGCATTCAACAGAGAAAAATCTTGAAATAGCAAGGTCTTTAAAACTTGAAAAAGCCAAGAGTTTATATATTCAATTAAGCGCTTATAACAGAGAAGTCGAGCATTGTCCTTCCATTGAAGATATAAGATCGGTTGAAGCCGCAATCTATAAAGAAGAAGCAGACAAAGCAGCAGCCTATTATACAGAATGTGAAACTGCTTTAGATGAAGCTGAGAGTGCTAAGAAAAAGTTTGAAGAGTATTATGCAGAGGAAAATCGTAAAAAAAGAGAAAAAAAAGACAAGGAAGAACAGCTTAAAACAAAAATAGGTGATCTTTCGGAATTGAAAAACGATTTATCCGAATGGCATTCAAAAAATGAAAAGCTTGAACGCGCAAGCACTTTGCAAAAAGAAAAAGAAAAGAGTGAGATACTTGATAAGTATAAGGAAGCAAAAGTTTTGTATGAAGAATTAAACGCTCTCCGCAGAGTTTTGGAAGAATGTTCTTATCCTTCCGATGAAGAAATAAAATCTGTTAAAGCTGCACTTCGCAAGAAGGAAACTTTCGAAAATAAGCTTTGCGGTATGAATTTGAATGCTGTAATTAATATGCTTGAAGGACATACCGCTTGCGTAACTTCATTGCGTACAGGTGAAAAACTGGACATAACAAACGGAAATACAATCATTACTGAAGCGGTAAATATTACAATTCCCGAAGTTATGGAAATGCAGTTAACTCCGGCAAATGTTAATGCAGAAGAAATAAATGCGCAGATATCTGAGCAAAAATCTATTATAGAATCTGTATTCGAAAAGTATCATGTCAACACACCGGAAGAACTCGAAACTCTTTTCCAAAAAGCAGCCGAATCAGAAAAAAAATTAAAAGAAACACAATTTCAATTTGATTTGTTAATGGGTTCGCAGACCTATGAGGAACTTTTGGAAAAAGTCAACCAAATAAATATTGAAGTTCGCTCAAAAGAAGATATTGAACAGGATATTTTCATTGTATGCGGTAATCAGAATGTTTCGGAGTTTATAACTGCCGCAAAAACAATTATTGCAGGATACGGCAAACGCTATGTCAGCATTTCCGAGCTTGAATTAAAAATAAAAAATGTTCAATGTGAAATCGACAAAATACAAGATTCACTTTCACAGGCTCAAAATATTCCACCGGAATATGCGGATATTACAGACCTTGACGCTCATTTAAAGCGTTTGCAGCTTGATTTCGAACTTAAACGCACCCAAAGAGATAAAGCTCTGAGCGAAAAAGCGTCAACTTCAAGCAAACTAAAAGATTATGAGGATTTGCTTACGTCTGCTCCGGCAAAAATGAAATGTGTCTTTGAAAAATATCATGTCAACACATTAGAAGAACTTAATACGCTTTACCGAAAAGCAGCTCAATTAAAGGAGAAAATTGAAAAAATACAGTCTGAGTTGTCTATGTTGAGGGGTTCTCAACCTCACGACGAATTTGAAGCTATGGTTAACTCAATAAGCGGCGAGGTTCGTTCCAAAGAAGAAATTGAACACAATATTTTTAAACTGTGCGGTTCAAGTGACGTTAACGAGTTTATAATTGCTGCCCAAAGAGATATTGAAATATATAGCAAAAAGTATGTCGGCATTTCCGAGTTGGAATCCAAAATAAAAGATATTGAATTTGATATTGCCAAAATAAACACATCTCTATCAACAGTTCAAAACATTCCGCAGGAATACGCAGATATAACCGACCCGGAAGCTCATTTGAAAAAATTGCAAGATGATGTTAAGTCCAAATATGACCAAAAGGAAAGGACTGCGGAGGCAAAATCGTCTGCTTCAAGTCGATTGGAAACATATGAAGAAACCCTTGGATATGACCCGGCAGAAAAAGTCAAAACAACTAAAAGAGAGCTTGAAGAAAAAAAAGCCCTGCTTCGCCATTGGCAAAATATCAAAAAAGTTTATGAAGAACAAAAAGCTATGACAGACAACAATCCGCTTCAAGATATCGGAGAATGCTTTACTCATTATCTCAGCATGATATCAGGAGGAAATGTTGTTTCCGAATTTCAGAAACCCGAAAGCTTGGATA
>CACWIU010000032.1 GCA_902761025.1 uncultured Ruminococcus sp.
GGTATTAACTTCAATCCCGAAGACCCAAACTATGATTTGTTTAAACTTGCTATGCGTGTGTCGGCAAAGCGTTTGTTCCCTAACTTCAGCTTTATTGACGCTCCTTTCAATTTGCAGTACTATAAAGAAGGTCACCCCGAAACAGAATGCGCTTATATGGGCTGCCGCACAAGAGTAATAGGCAATGTATACGACAAAACAAGGGAAATTGTTTATGGTCGCGGAAATCTTAGTTTTACTTCAATAAATTTGCCTCGCCTTGCTATACTTAGCAACGGAAATATTGACTTTTTCTATGAGCAGCTCGACAGACAAATAAATCTTGTCATTGACCAGCTCCTCGCAAGATTCGAAATTCAAGCCGGCAAAACACCTCGTAATTTCCCTTTCCTCATGGGTCAGGGAGTTTGGATTGATTCCGAAAAACTTAATGTGGACGATACAATAAGAGAAGTACTGAAACACGGCACTTTGACCATGGGATTTATCGGACTTGCCGAGTGTCTTAAATCTCTCATCGGAAAACATCACGGCGAAAGCAAAGAGGCTCAAAACTTGGGTCTTGAAATCATTGGATATATGAGAAAACGTATGGACGAGGCAAGCGCTGAATATGGGCTTAACTTTTCGGTTATAGCAACGCCTGCCGAGGGTCTTAGCGGAAGATTTGTTAAAATGGACGCCAAAAGATTTGGTATCATTCCCGGGGTAACAGACAGAGATTATTATACAAACTCGTTCCATATACCGGTTTATTATCCAATCTCCGCATTTGACAAAATTAAACTTGAAGCTCCGTATCATGCGTTAACAAATGGAGGACATATTTCTTATATTGAACTTGACGGCGACCCTCTCCAAAATCTCGATGCCTTTGAAAGCGTTATCAGAATGATGAAAGAAAGCGGTATCGGCTACGGTTCTATAAATCACCCTGTAGACAGAGACCCTTGCTGCGGATATACCGGCATAATCGGAGATGTATGCCCTCAATGCGGCAGACATGAATGCGACGACGGAACAGGCTTTGAAAGAATCAGACGTATTACGGGCTACCTCGTAGGTACTGTAGACCGCTTCAATAACGGCAAGCGTGCTGAAGAACACGACAGAGTAAGACATTCTGTAGGCGATGCTTCAGGCACTGAACAACTGTAAATATTCGGCAAAAATTTTATAAAAACAAATATCCCACAGTACTAAAATCAAAAGTACTGTGGGAATGTTTTTTTAGTTGTTATAGCTATTTTTTAGCAAGAGTATTCTTTCTACACTTTTATCTATTCGCTCTTGACTAATTTCACCGTTTTTAACAGCTTCCAAAACGCCATAATATGCTTCGTCTATGCTCTGAGGGGTCAGCAGAACATCACAACCGGCTTTTACTGCCATAACTGCCGCTTCGGACGACGAGTAATTTTCAGTTATCGCACCCATTGAGAGAGAGTCGCAAACAATCACGCCGTCAAAGCCCATCTCATTACGCAGCTTTTCCGTCGTTATTTCATATGAAAGCGACGCCGGCAAGCCGTCTGAACTTACTTCAGGCAAGGTGATGTGTGCTGTCATGACTGCATCTGTTTTATCAAGATTATTTTTAAAAGGCACAAGCTCCGTTTCGCAAAGCTCATCCCATGTTTTGTATACTGCTACAAATCCGCTGTGTGTGTCGTCAGATGTATCTCCGTGTCCCGGGAAATGCTTTAGAGTACTGAAAACTTTATTTTCGTGCAAACCGTCTATATAAGCTGCCGCCATATCTGCCGTCATATTGGGGTCGCTTCCAAATGAGCGTATACCAATTACGGGATTGTCGGGGTTTGTATTTAAATCGGCAACCGGTGCAAAATCCCACTGAAAACCGTATTTGTTAAGGTACTCGCCAATAACGCTGCCGGCATGACGGGCATTTTCTGTTTCTTCTGTCTGTCCTATGTAACCCATTGAATCAATTTGCGGCACATCAAACAACTCGTTTGAGGCAATACGTGTTACAATACCGCCTTCCTCATCTACGGCAATTATCGGGTTCGGCGTTCCGAGCGAACAAAGTTCTGCTGTAAACTCTGTTACCTGATTGGGAGAAACAATATTACGTGCAAATAATACGAATCCACCTACAGGTAAATCACTGTACTTCTCTTTCATTGAATCCGTTACAGATGTTACTCCTTCGTCCCCAGTATCATTAACGCTGTTTTCCGAAAGATAATAACTTTCTGCCAGCTGTTCGGGACGAATAAAAAACAGCTGTCCGACCTTTTGTTCAAGTGTAAGAGTATCAAGAATTTGCGAAATTTGGCTGTCACTGTCAGTCGTTTGTTCAACGGTTGTATTCTGTAAATCTGACATGTATTCAGTTGATTGTTCCGTATCTGCATTCTTAGTATCATCGGCAGAAATATTTTTTTCTCCGCACCCACTGCTAAATACTATGCTTAATACTGCGAAAAGTATCGCCGCTGTAAATTTATAACTTTTTATCGTAATTCATCTTCTTTACTAAAATATTTAAAAATGTCGCTATGTATCGTTAAGGGCGTTGCCCTTAAAAACCCACTGGGCTCCGCCCAAACCCGCAAGCCTTTGAAAAGGCTTGAGCGAAACCTTAATAAGGTCAATCTTTCTAAATGTGAGCATAACAAAAGCACTTGTATAATGCCACTTTTCAAATTAGCAGCACTATACAAGCAGAATTTTTGGGATTAATTTAATTATGATTAGTTAAAAGAATTTCTTCTGTGATTTCTTCTGTCGTTATTTCTTGGTCTGCGTGGCTGCTGGTCATTCAAATCGTTTTCGGGTTTAAGTCCCTCAACTTCAATCAAAGCATCACGACGCGACAAATTCAATCTGCCTTTATCGTCAATCTCGATAACCTTAACAATTATAGTGTCGCCTTCCGTAACAACATCGGAAACTTTCTCGGTACGCTTAACGTCAAGTCTTGATATATGGCAAAGACCTTCCATACCCGGAGCAATCTCTACAAATGCTCCGAACTCCATAAGACGAGTTACTCTGCCGTAAAAAACAGCTCCTATTTCGGGGCCGTTTGCAATCAGCTCTATCGCCGCAACCGCACCTTTACATTTTTGAGTATCCATACCGCTTACAAATACGCTGCCTGTGTCGCCGTTCTCTTCAATGTCTACTTTTACTTCAAACTGAGCCTGAATTTCCTTTATTATCTTGCCGCTCTTACCGATTACTTCGCTTATCTTATCGGCAGGAATAACAGTTGTAAACATTTTGGGAGCATATGGAGAGAGTTCTTCTCTGGGCTTATCAATGGCTTTAAGAATTACTTCGTCAATTATATAATTGCGAGCCTTATGCGTTTTCTCCAACGCTTCCTTTACCATTTCAGGAGTAAGACCGCTTATCTTTAAGTCCATTTGAATAGCGGTTATTCCGTCCTTTGTTCCGGCTACCTTAAAGTCCATATCACCAAAGAAATCCTCAAGTCCCTGTATATCAACCATTGTCATCCAACGGTCACCCTCGGTAATCAAACCGCATGAAATACCGGCAACGGGCGCTTTAATCGGTACGCCGGCATCCATAAGCGAAAGCGTTGAACCGCATACGGAACCCTGCGATGTAGAACCGTTTGACGATACTACTTCACTTACTAAGCGAATTGCATACGGAAATTCTTCAACAGACGGAATTACAGGCACAAGCGCTCTCTCTGCCAATGCTCCGTGTCCGATTTCTCTTCTGCCCGGTCCTCTGCTCGGCTTTGTTTCGCCTACGGAATAACTTGGGAAATTGTAATGGTGGATATATCTCTTCTCTTCGTCATCGTCAATTCCGTCTAAAACCTGCTTATCCGACACGGGTCCGAGTGTGGTAATAGTTAAAACCTGTGTTTGTCCTCTTGTGAAAAGACCCGAACCGTGTACTCTCGGAAGAATACCTACTTCTGATGCAAGCGGACGAATATCGTCCATACCTCTGCCGTCTACTCTCTTTTGCTCATCTAAAAGCCAACGGCGAACAATATATTTTTGAGTTTTATACAAGCAGTCGTCAATCTGAGCTTCCATTTCAGGATATATTTCGTCAAACTTTTCGTGTACTGCATCATATATTGGCTTCAGGCGTTCATCTCTTACATTCTTATCGTCTGTATCAAGAGCAACTTTTATATCCTCTTCACTAAATGCCTTTATTGCCTCAAACATATCATGATCAGGCTCGTTGCTCGGATACGAAAACTTCTCTTTTCCGATTTCAGCTTGAATTTCTTTAATAAATTCAATAATTTTCTGATTTGCTTCGTGACCTGCCATAATGCCGTTATACATTTCTTCATCAGAAACGCAGTCTGCGCCTGCCTCAATCATTGCAATGCGGCTGTCGGTCGACGCTACTGTAACAGCCATTTTGCTTACTGCTCGCTGAGCTTTATCAGGATTGATTACGTATTCGCCGTCAATATATCCAACGGACACGCTGCTTACAGGTCCGTTCCACGGAATATCGGATATTGAAAGCGCAATAGATGTTCCAACCATTGCAGTAATTTCAGGGGAACAATCCGGGTCAACTGCCATGACTGTTGCTACGACTGAACAGTCATTTCTCATGTCTTTCGGGAAAAGCGGACGAATAGGTCTGTCTATAACTCGTGAAACAAGAATTGCCTTTTCAGAGGGTTTACCCTCTCTTTTCAGAAAAGAACCCGGAATCTTTCCTACTGCATACAACTTCTCCTCATAATCCACCGAAAGAGGAAAAAAATCTACGCCGTCACGAGGCTTCGGGGCTGCTGTAACTGCAACCTGAACAACAGTTTCTCCGTATCTTACAAGACACGAACCGTTTGCCAGCTGCGCCATTTTTCCTGTTTCCACTACGAGCGGACGACCTGCAAATTCTGTTTTGAAAACTCTGAAATTATCAAACGTTTTTATTGAGTTAGCCATTTTATCATTCCTTTCTTTAATAATAACAAATAATAAAATAATTAAAAAACAAAATACCGTTTACAGCTAACATTCAAAACAACTCAAAAACGGTGATTTTAAAAAAAGGTGATACTTTGAAATTTAGCAATAAAATATACACACCGTCATTTTCGATTTGCATATTTTACCGCTAAATATGCCCGCACACCTTTTAGATAACACTCTCAGGGGACAGACCCAACAATCTGCCCCCCATTTTTCATCATTATTTACGAATGCCCAGTCTTGCTATGATAGAACGATATCTCTCAATGTCTACCTTGGTAAGATAGTTCAACAGATTTCTTCTCTTACCAACCATCTTCAAAAGTCCACGGCGAGAATGATGATCTTTTTTATGAGTTTTGAGATGCTCTGTTAAATCATTAATTCTCTTCGTAAGAACAGCAATCTGAACCTCAGGCGATCCGGTATCGCCGTCATGCGTTGCGTACTCTGCCATAATAGCAGTCTTTTCTGCCTTTGTCATAGTTATTTCCACCTATCTAAAATATTAAATAAATTTACCCTTTTTGGCACATTCACAGTTCGTGGTTAGGTGAATGCCTGTACAACAAGCTTAGTCCTCCGACCGTGAAAGGGGCATTACCAATACTTATGCCGCAAATCAAGCTAAACAAACACACAACTGCCTTACAGCACAAGCATACTGACATTATATCACATCACTACAAATTTGTCAAACAAAATTTCTTGACCTTGTCTAAATTTTCAAACAAGATTAATCATACGTTTATTCGTCCGAAACACTTGCATTCTTTGCTTTCGCAAGATTTTCATTTTTGTATTTTTCTGCAAGCTTAACCACATCTTCTCGCTGATTCAACGTCAACAAACGGACTATCATCAGTAAGTTCTGCTCATATTTCTCAATAGTATACATTTTCTCTCTTTCCGCAGCTGAACTGTCTGAAAGGGTTGTATACTCAGGATCTTCGGGTTTGTTATCAAAATCCTCATCTCCAACTGCTTCCATGAAGATTTTGTAATCAACATTAAGAATCTTCGCAAGACGCATAATCATTAATCCGCTGGGATGAGTGGTTCCGGTTTCATAATAAGCATATGTGGAGCGTTCCACATTCAAAGCCTCTGCTACTTGCTTTTGTGTTAATCCCGCATTTTTTCTATATTTACGCAAAACCAGTGAGAATTTACTTTTAGCCATATTTATTTCCTCCTTAATACACAAATATTCTTCAAAATTAATAAACTAAAATTCAAAGATGTTCTAAAAGAAATGTTAAATATATCGTGCGGACTGAAAAAGAAAAGTTATAAAAAAATTGTTTTTTCACTGTACAAACATGATTTTTTGTGATAAAATATCATGTGTGTTTGCATGAAACATATTTCAAACCGCAGCAAACCTAACATATCATTAGAGCTATTAGAACATCACATCACTACTAATGATAACACATTTATCTTAAATTGTAAATAAGAATTTGTAAAAAAATTCAAAGTTTTCATATAAAAAAGTATTTTTCATACATATTTTTTATATTTACGACTTCTGCACAATGCAGCCTTTCTTTAAACACCGTCTACAATTTAACATATCCTATCGCCTTGGAGCGGTGAGAATGCTTATGGCAAAAACTTTAACAAATTTAAAATTAGTCTAATCAATAAAATTTTATTGGAAGTGATTGTCTTAACAATGATTATAATTGCTGTTGACCCCGGAAAAGCTCGCACAGGATTAGCTGTTTGCGATAAAACAATGTTTTTGGCATCGCCGCTGTGCGTTATAGAAGAATGGAACAGAGAACGTCTTGCGGAAAAAGTTGCAGCCGCTGCCGCTAAAGAAAATGCCGAACTTATTATAATCGGTCTGCCAAAAAATATGGACGGCAGCGAGGGCGAAAGTGCGCTCGCTGCACGGGATTTCGCCTTGCTTATGGCGAATTATACCGATATTCCCATAAAAATGTTGGACGAAAGATGCACTACTATGATAGCTCATCGCTATTTGAACGATAACAATGTACGTGGAAAAAAACGTAAAAAAACCGTTGACGCTGTTGCCGCAACCGTAATTTTGCAATCATATCTTGACTCATTGAAAAAATAAGGGAGGTTTTAATTTGAGCAAAAACAAAACTAAACAAGAAAAAAATGATTCTAAAACAATTAATTCACCGTTATCTATGCACCAGAAATTTGCCAATCTGTTTCTTATAGGTATGTTTACCCTATTTCCTATATTTATGACCGACAAACTTTTTAACGTAAGAAAAGACAGACTTGACTTTTTTATTGTGACAAATATTATATTGCTTTTCTTTATCATGTCTACTTATATTTGCGGCATTGATAAGGAACTATGGCCTAAAAAACTTTTTAAACTTTCGTCTACCGATATTTCTTTTGTAATATTCTTTATTGTTTGTATTTTTTCAACAATATTTTCTGAATACGGTAAAGATGCGGTCACGGGCGATCAGGGGCGAAACTGCGGTCTAATTCTTATGTCTGCATACTTTTTTTCATATTTTCTTATTTCAAGATATTTAAAATATAAAAGTATTATATTTGATATTTTTGTAATAACAGGCTGCATTGTCTGTATTATTGCTATTATGCACGAGTTCTATGCCGACCCGTTTCAGATAATTACTCAAATTAAAGAAGACCAGCAAGAAACTTTTATATCAACTATCGGAAACATTAATCTGTATTCGGCTTTCGTCTGCGTCGTGCTTCCCGTAGCCGCTTCGCTGCTCGTTATGTCTGACAGCTTGCTTTCTACGATTTTATGCAGTGTTCAAACTGCCGTTTGCTTCATGGGTCTTATCGTTTCCAACAGTGACAGCGGATATTTTGGTTTGATAGCTTTTATGGCTGTATTATTTGTTTTTTCCTGCAGCAATGCTAAACGCCTTTTCAAGTTCTTTCTGACAGTATTTGTAATGCTTTTATCCTGCAAAATTCTTTATCTGCTCTCTTTACTTTGCCATGAAAAAATGAGAGAACTTGATACTCTTCCTCATACGCTCGTTTTCGACCGAAAAGTTTATATTGCCATAAGTGCCGTAGGTTTTATCGCCTTGATTCTGTACTTAGTAAGTGAAAAAATGGCTGACAAGCCTTTCCCAAAAGCTGTTCAAATTGTTACGGGTGTTCTCGTTGGTCTGTTTATATTATCGATTGGCGCAGTTTTCTTTTATTTCAGCGTTATTGATAAAACTACAAATCTTGGAAATCTTACTAAGTATCTTCGTTTGAATGACCAATGGGGTACTCACAGAGGTTATGCTTGGATAAGAAGCATTATACTTTTCAAAAATGGCGGTATTAAAAATATTTTGATTGGCACAGGTCCGGACACATTTGGTCCTGTCATAAAAGCTGTTTACCGTGAAGATATGCTTAAACGTCACGGCAGCGTTTTCGACAATGCTCATAATGAATATTTAAATTACTTGGTTACTGTTGGAATCTTGGGAGTGCTGGCATATATCTCCATTTTGGGAACAATAATTTTCCGCTGCGTTAAAAGAAGCAAAGATAAACTTTCATTTCTTCTGGTGATTACAGTGATTGTATCTTATTCCGCTCAGGCATTGTTTAATTTGGCAACTCCTATTGTAACGCCGTATCTTTTTGTATTTATTAGCATTGGCGAAGCATTTATAAGAAATTTTGATAGCCAAAACGCACAATCTCAATAACAAAAACGGACAGTATTGTTATTCGCTGTACTGTCCGTTTTTAATTATAATTAACAACATGACATATCGGAGGCTGTTTTGTGAAAAAATTACTTGTTTATATGAAAGGTTACCGAAAAGAATGTATCCTTGCACCATTATTTAAAATGACGGAAGCTTTATTTGAGCTTTTTATACCATTAGTAGTTGCTGCAATAATTGACAATGGCATCGGAAACAACGATACAGGCTATGTCATAAAAATGTGCCTGATAATGGGAACTTTGGGTTTGCTCGGATTGATTTGCGCTGTTACGGCACAATACTTTTCAGCCAAAGCCGCCGCTTGCTTTGCCCAAAAACTGCGTCATGTTTTATTTGAGCATATCCAAAAACTCTCATATACTCAGCTTGATAAAATCGGTTCTTCAACTTTAATTACACGCCTTACAAGCGACATGAATCAATTACAAAACGGTGTGAATATGACGCTTCGCCTTTTTCTTCGTTCGCCGTTTATCGTATTCGGAGCTATGATTATGGCATTTACAATCAATACTAAGGCTGCTTTGATTTTTGTCGGAGCTATTGTTTTGCTCTCAATTATCGTGTTCGGTATTATGCTTGGCTCTATTCCACTGTATAATAAAATTCAGCAAAAACTTGACGATGTTCTTGAAATTACAAAAGAAAATCTTTCGGGAGTTCGTGTTATCAGAGCTTTCCGCAAAGAACAAGAAGAAATTGAAGAGTTTGAAGATACTAACAATATGTTGACAACTTTACAAAACTTTACGGGTAAAATTTCAACTTTGATGAACCCTCTTACTTTTATTATTATTAATTTTGCTGTAATTATCCTTATTTATACGGGAGCGATTGAAGTATTTAACGGAGTTATCACACAGGGGGCTGTTGTGGCTCTTTATAATTACATGTCGCAAATTCTTGTGGAACTGATAAAACTTGTGTCTTTCATTATCCTGCTTACAAAAGCTGTAGCATGCGGAAACAGAATAGAGGCTGTTCTTGAAATGAAACCCGATATTATTTCTCCAAACGATGAAACAGCCTGCGAAAACAGTTCTTATATCATAGAATTAAATCATGCTTACTTAAAATATAAAAATGCCTCGGGATTTTCCCTTTCCGATATTAATTTAAAAATTAAGCAAGGTGAAACAGTCGGAATTATAGGCGGAACAGGTTCCGGAAAATCTTCGCTTGTTAATATAATCGCAAGATTTTATGACATCGAAAAAGGAGATATATTTATCAAAGGCAAAAATATCAAAGACTATCAAAAGGATAATTTGAGAAATTTGTTCGGCATTGTCCCTCAAAAAGCCGTTTTGTTTAAAGGCACTGTTCGTGAAAATATGAAATGGGGTAAAAAAGATGCTTCCGATGAAGAAATTATAAACGCTCTTACTATTGCTCAGGCTAAAGAAATTATTGACAATAAAGAAAACGGACTTGATTTTATAATCGAACAAGGCGGAAAAAACCTTTCCGGCGGTCAGCGTCAGCGTCTGACTATCGCAAGAGCCATTGTAAAAAATCCCGAAATTCTCATTCTTGACGACAGTTCTTCCGCCTTGGACTACGCTACAGATGCTAAACTTCGCAAAGCTATTCGTGAAATTAAGAATAACCCAACAGTAATTATAGTTTCTCAGAGAACGTCTTCTATTCAATTTGCAGATAAGATTATTGTCCTTGACGACGGTCATGCCGTCGGTGTCGGTACTCACAAGGAATTATTAAAAAATTGCAGTATATACAAAGAAATTCATGATTCGCAATTTGGAACGGAGGAAAGTTAATATTATGAAAAAAAATCTTAACAAAAAACATACGATAAATAAAGTTTTTTCCTACGTTTCAAAATATAAACCGTTAATTTTTCTTTCTGTTCTGTTCGCCGCCGTTTCCGTGGCTCTAACTCTCTATATCCCAATTCTTATAGGGAATTCCATTGACTTAATCATAGATAAAAATAACGTAGACTTTGACAGCATTCTTAAAATTTTAATTAATGTCGGCGTAATGGTTGGCATTACTTCCGCTCTTCAATGGCTAATGAATACTATTAATAACTTCGTCACTTTTCGTGTGGTTCGAGATATAAGAAACGAAGCTTTCAGAAAATTACAAGAACTTCCCCTCTCTTACATCGATTCTCACCAACACGGCGAACTTGTCAGCAGAATTATTGCCGACGCCGACCAGTTTGCGGACGGTCTTTTAATGGGATTTACTCAATTCTTTACGGGTATTGTCACCATTTTCGGAACGCTTGCTTTTATGCTTTCTATTAATGTAAAAATAACTTTGCTTGTCGTAATTTTAACGCCAATATCTCTTTTTGTCGCAAAATTCATCGCAAAAAGCACTTATGATTATTTTAAATTACAATCTGAAATACGTGGAGAACAAACTGCTTTCGTAGATGAAATGATAGGAAACCAAAAAGTTGTTCAAGCTTTTTCTTATGAAAATGAATCTTTATCCCGATTCGATGAAATAAACGAAAAACTTACAAAAGCTTCGATAAAAGCAGTATTCTTTTCTTCTTTGACAAATCCTGTCACTCGTTTTATTAACAGCCTGATTTATGCGGCGGTCGGACTGACAGGAGCAATTTCAGTTATTAACGGAGTTATTACAATAGGCGGACTTACTTGTTTTTTAAGTTACGCAAATCAATACACAAAACCTTTTAACGAAATATCCGGAGTTATCACCGAACTTCAAAACGCTCTCGCCTGTGCGGCTCGTGTGTTCGAGTTAATCGAAGAACCCCCTCAAACACCCGATGAAGCAAACGCAGTTGTTCTATCTGATGTCAAGGGAAATGTATCGCTTGAAAATGTTTGCTTTTCTTACACTCCCGAAAAAAACTTAATTCAAAATTTTAATCTTAATGTAAAGCATGGTCAAAGAGTTGCTATTGTAGGTCCTACCGGCTGCGGAAAAACTACTATGATTAATTTGTTGATGCGTTTCTATGACGTAAATTCAGGTAAAATTTGTGTTGAAAGCTGCGATATCAAAAATATTTCTCGAAACAGTCTTCGCTCAAATTACGGCATGGTCTTACAGGATACTTGGCTAAAAAATGGGACAATCCGTGAAAATATTATCATAGGCAAACCCGATGCGACAGATGACGAAGTAATTACTGCTGCAAAATCCACTTATGCCCATAGTTTTATTAAAAATCTTCCCGAAGGCTACGACACTGTTGTCAGCGATTCTAACTCGGGGCTTTCTCAGGGTCAAAAACAGTTGCTTTGCATTACCAGAGTTATGCTCAGTATTCCGCCTATGCTCATTTTGGACGAAGCTACTTCTTCTATTGATACTCGAACAGAATTAATTATTCAAAAATCTTTTGCAAAAATGATGAAAGGCAGAACAAGCTTTATCGTTGCTCACCGCCTTTCAACAATTCGTGAAGCGGACGTTATTCTTGTTATGAAAGACGGAAATGTTATTGAACAGGGAAATCATAAAGAATTGTTAAATAAAAACGGCTTTTACGCCGATTTATACAACAGTCAATTTTCTATATAATTGGGCTAACCTAAAAAAAACAAAATTCCAAAAAAGCTGTTGAATTTAAAGTCAACAGAGCAAGAAAAATAGGATTATTTAGGGTGTTTTGTAGTTTGTTATTGTTCATTTTGCCTAACTCAATTTTTAAAAGATATTTTTGTCAATCTAACCATAATTAAATCTTTACCCAAATTTTGTTGCTAATTTTTCGAAATTTAATCGATTAACTCGCTTATAATTACCCTCTTTTTAGGGGTGTAAAATCACAAAAAATTACCAATATATCCGATAATTAGACATTTAAAAGGGGGTGTAACTAATTATTAACAACCCATTTACAACCCCCGTTTTTTCTGCTATAATTTTTACAGTGCTTGAGGGAACAGACAAGCGATATGAAAACATTACAGTCATTTAAACATTGACATAATTGTTATATCACTTTCTATCCGCCAATGCAGCAACAACATTCTCAGCACGATACTTACCGCAACTGTTAGGAAGCCGGACAGGAGGAAGGCTTCTGCGACAGGATATCTCTTAAACAAAGAAGACGCGTACAGCAGCGAATGATTATAGCGATTGATCAAAGAGATCGTTAAACAGGTGTAGGTTGTATGGGCATTTGAATACCATTTGAATACCATTTGCATACCATTAACCATTCCGATTGGAGGGAGTTTCCATTGGACGCTTGAATAATCATTACCGACTTGATAACTGATTTTATATAATTATTTTTATTATTGCGTCTTGTAAAACTTTGTTTTCTCTTTAATCCTGCGTGTACTTCTTAGCCGTAACACAACAAAATTGTATCGGCTATAGTACGAATCGCCAAGTGTGAGCGTAAGAAACTTAAACTAAAGAAAGGGATTGTTCAACAATCAATAGAATGGGGGTTTTGAACAGTCTGACGCTTAACAGCCGAAACTTTATTTAGTGAGAGCAACTTATGTATCTGCTTGTCGAGGAAACTCCTGTCAAATATTTCAAGATGTTTTAATGTGCCTTTTTCTTTAACAATCTTCCCGAAACATTAAAATCCCGCAAAGGGTGAAAACAGAATATTCTTTAAAAGAACATAGGATACAGGGCGATAAAGGCCTTGTGCGGGGGAATACGGCAACCCATACGTTTCGTTTGGCTTTAGTTTTTGGCGAAAAACGGCTGTAGACCTCTGTAGCAGCAACACATTATATGCTTTCCGCACGCCGAGCGATGTGATGCCGTTAGGCAATGTAATTTTATAGAGGACGCTGATTTTCCGGACAGCTGAGATGCTGTTACGATTGAGGAAAGGAGAAAAAACATGAGCTATCTGGAACAACTTCGCCAAAAAAACAGCGAAACCCTTACGCTTAACGGAGCGAAAACATGGTCAGCCACGGGTAATGCCTGCCTTGACTTATTCGCAGTTGCCGGCGGCATGAGATATCGCAGCCCGTCCGACCTTATTAAGCTTTTTGAGCGTGCGTACATAGAAGAACCCGAAACCGCAATGAAGCTGCTTTTCTATATTCGTGATATTCGAGGCGGAATGGGAGAACGCAAAACTTTCCGTATTCTTCTCCGCCATGCTGCAAAAGTATGGCCTAAATCCGCAAGAAAAAATGTTCGCCTTATTTCCGAGTTTGGCAGATTCGACGACTTGTTCTGCCTTATTGGTACTCCCGCAGAAAAAGAAGTTATAAAAGTTGTCAAAAAACAACTTGAAGCAGACCTTGCAGCACTTGAAGAAAGAAAAAATGGCAATCCAAACGCGCATATTTCTTTACTCGCAAAATGGATGCCGTCACTTAATACTTCGAGTGCAAGAACTCGCAGAACGGCAGAGCGTCTTGTAAAAGTTCTTAATATGACCCCAAAAAACTACCGCAAAATGCTTTCAGCTTTGAGAGCAAACACATGCCTTACAGAACGCTATCTTACAAACAACTGTATTGATAAGGTACAGTATTCGTCGGTACCCGCAGGCGCCATGCTCAAATATCGCAATACATTCAGCAAGAAAGACACCGAGCGATTTGACAGTTACCTTGAAGAAGTTGGAAACGGTACTGAGAAAATTCATTGCGAAACATTGTTTCCTTATGAAATTATCAGGACATTCGTCAAAAGAATTGAAGGTTCATTGTTTGAAGGTTCATTGTTTGGTTACACAGAGATAAAAGATGCAGACAAAGCAGTCGAAAAGCTTTGGAACAATTTGCCAGCAGAATTAGGCAACGAAAACGCAATCTGTGTTGTTGATACGTCAGGTTCTATGAGCTGGCATGAAGTAAACGGTATTACGCCTATGCTCATAGCCGTATCTTTAGGACTTTATCACGCCGA
>CACWIU010000033.1 GCA_902761025.1 uncultured Ruminococcus sp.
CATAACCGCCGTAGCTGTCATAGTATCCGCCAGGATAATAATTTCCGTAGGCATCTGTAAAACTTCCACGATAGTATTCGGAATTATTGGAATAATAATCCCTGCTGTAGCTGTGTGACGTACAGCCGCTGTATGCCATGCGACCGAATGTTGAACACGATGTTACCGACATCATCAGTGCCGCCGAAACGGCAACTGCAAGAAATATTTTTGATTTCTTCATAAAAACACCTCATTCTATATTATAAACCTTTTTCGCATTTTCGCAAGTCGCTTTCAGAACTTCCTCGGCAGAAATATTTTTTATCTCTGCAATTTTCTCCGCTGTATATGTTATCATTCCCGAATGATTCCGCTTTCCCCTGAACGGCACGGGCGACAAATACGGGCAGTCTGTTTCCAGAACCATTTCCACGCTTCCCGAAAAACTGTGCAAAATGCCTTTCGGCTTGTACTTTCTCAGGTATTCAAGCACATCTCCGTGAGCCTCCCTGTCATGCACGTTCACAGGCATATCCAGTTTATTTGCAAGTATAAGCTGCTTTTCAAAAACAATATGCTGTTCTTCTTTTGGCAAGTCCCAGTAGTAATCAAGTCCCGTTTCCCCTATTGCCACTACTTTTTTATGCTGAAGCAGTTCCGCTATCTTCTCTACTTCTTTGTCAATATCATTTTTATCGATATCTGTTACGCTGTTGGGGTGTATGCCAACCGCCGCATAAATATAAGGATACTTTTCCGCAAATTCGATTGACTGTAAAGAAGTTTTATAATCAGTACCGTTATTTATGACTCCGAACACACCCTTTTCGGGAAGAGAACCTAACACTTCGTCACGGTCATTATCAAATTTTTCGTCGTCATAATGGGCATGAGCATCAAAAATTAATCTTTCCATTTTTCCACTCCTCATTTTTTATTAACGGCTGAAAGTAAGTAAATTTTTTATTATTTAAAAAGCGGCAGTATCGTTAAAAACTAAAAACTGCCGCTTTTCAGTTATCGTTATAAATTTACAACAGTATTACTCCCAATCTTCATCGTAATACTCTTCATCATCGCCTTCTTCGTAATCGTCGCCGCCGTCTTCATCATCGCCGCCGTTATTGTTTTGACGATTCCAATACTCGTCGTCGTCCCAATACGGGTCAAGCTCCTCGCCCGAAGATGTTTCGGAATCGGAAGATGTGCGTGAAGAAGTATTTCTTCCAACAGGCATGGATTCGTTTTGCGACTCTGTTTCGTTATCCGTATCTTTAGAGTCGGATTTTTCGGTATCGGTATCCGTATCCGTATCGGACTGACCGGGCATAACAACATCGTTTACTCCCAAAGCCTTTACAGCTTCCAAGAATTGTGGGTCAACAGCTATATCAAGCATTCCCGAATCAAAAGTTTTTTGGTCTTGCACGCTCAATTCTACTACCGTATTAGGAACAACTCCTGCCGTAGAATATGTCTGCTGTCCCTTGGTCACATAGTAAAGATTAGGAATTAAAACATAGTCGCCGTTTTTCAGCTGAAAAGCCTCGGTCTGAGCGCAGTCGCCTGCTGTTGTCGTGCCGACAATAACGGCTTTGCCGTAGGCATTTAACGTTGCGGCAAATATTTCTGCCGCGCCTTTTGTTTTGTCATTAACAAGAACTGCTATATCATAGTCAATTTCCGCTTGGTCTGACGTATAAAGAGTAGTTCTAACGCCTTTTTTGTCAATGCCGGCAACGGTTTCGCCCTCGGGCAGAAGCATATCCAAAAGCTGGGCGGCTACTTGAACATCGCCCGTAGTGCAGTTTCTAAGGTCAAAAACGAGCATATTAACCTTTGAAATTGAAGATTTGCTGAAATCGTTCAAAGCATTGGAGAAAGATGTCTTTGTAGAGTCGGTAAAGCTTGTAAACTGCATATATCCGATTCCTTTACCGAAGTTTCTGTAAATAATTGTTTCTCCCTGCAAATTTTTATTATAGTTTTCGTACTCCTGAGCAGTCAAATATTTAACTGAATTGTCGCCAAGACCGTCAACATAACCCTTGCACATTCCGGCTGACAAATTGGCTTCATTTATTGTTCCTAAGTAATTGTCGTCTATAATTTTCTTTATTTCTTCTATTTGTGCATTTCCCGCTGAAGTGCTTTCATTCGTATTCGTAATTTTCTTTACCTTACTTCCTCCAACCAAAAAACCCACGGCGAAAGCTATGGCAAAGGCCACCAACACACAAGTCAAAGCAAAACCAAACGTCGTTTTTTTTCTCAACATCTAAAAAAATCACTCCCTATTTTTATGTACATTTTTTGATATTCGACAAGATTCTGCATACACTATTCATTTTATAACATTATGTGTGCGGTTGTCAAGGCTTTATAAAAATTATCTTTAAAACTATAAACGAGCAATATATCGTTAAGGGCTTTGCCCTTAATAACCCACCAAAGGCTCTGCCTTTGGAATCCGCCAACTTTTTTGAAAAAAAGTTGGACAAAAAACTTTAACAGGCTTCGCCTCGTTCAAATTTATAATTTAAAGATTAGGATATTCCGTCATAGGGTTATATTTTTCACCGTTAAGACGTGTTTCAAAATGCAGATGAGCCCCTGTTGACCAGCCTGTCGAACCAACATAGCCTATGAGCTGACCTTTCTGCACGTAATCGCCGGAAGTTACTGTCAACGCTGTCAAATGTGCGTATACAGTGGCTTTTCCGTTTCCGTGGTCAATCATGATGTAATTTCCGTAACCGCCGCCGCAGCCGCAGCTGCCGTCCTTGCCGTAATTGTGTTCGCAATCCGAATTTGAAAATACTACCGTACCCGAATCCGCCGCTACTACGTCCGCATTCATTACAGAAACGTCGGCAATATCAATAGCTCCGTGATTGTAAGTAGTTCTGTCTTCATTCCACACTGACGTAAGGTTATAATGTCCCGGCACAGGCCATACATACCCCTCAACGGTAACAGGCGGCATTGGTTCGGGTTCGGGTTCCGGCTCGGGTTCAGGTTCGGGTTCAGGTTCGGAATAAAACGGTTCCGGGTCCGGTTCGGGTTCGGAATAAAAAGGCTCCGGCTCAGGTTCAGGCTCAGGTTCGTAGCTTACAATTTTTTTAGATGAAACTGTTTTGCTGCTTTGGTAATAATCAGGCTCGTTTTTCGACGTGACAGTATTATAAGACGAAGTATTCTTACTGCTTGCCTCATGCGATGTCACGGAAGATGCTTTTGATGACGAAGAACTTTGCTGTTCAAGTGCCTTACGGCTTGCGGCAAGCTTTGCTTCGGCTTCTTTGGAAATCTTAGCATTTTTTTCCTGAGCAGCCTTATCGGCATAATAAGCCTTGATTTGGTCGTCAATTTCTTTCATTTCTTTATTTGTTTCGTCAAGGTGATCCTGAGCTCCGGCATTTTTTTCATAAAGCTCGCCAAGCAGTTTTTCGTTTGACTCGTTAAGTTTCAGCATTTCAGCCTGGCGGCTGTCAAGTTTTTCCTGCTCGCCGCTGAGCCGTGTTTTTTTATCGCTTAGAGCTATTTTCTTTTTGTTAATGGCGTCAATTTCATTTTGGAGAGTGGTAATCATTTTTTTATCGGAATTGGACATATAAGCCACAAGCTCCAGTTTATCCAAAAAATCCTCAAAGTCTTTTGCTCCCAAAATAATTTCAAGAGATGTAGTTTCGCCCGATAAATAGATTGTTTTTACACGCTGTTTAAGATTTTCCATTTGGACTGATATTTTATCACGAGCCGTATCAATTTCGGACTGTAAGCCCTCGATTTCATTATCAAGCGACATAATCTCGTTTTTGCCGGAAATGATTTGTTCGTTTAATACTGTTATTTTGCTCAGCAAAGCCTTTTTGTATTCTTCTTTCTGCTGAATATCGCTTGCGGTATTCTCAATAACAGTCTGATATTGCCGAGCTTTTTTTTCGAGGTCTTTTTGTTTTTTTTCATAATCGCTTAATGTGTCGGCAGACGTAATCAGAGCCGTAATTCCGCCAATCAAAGCAAGTACGATACAGCCGCAAAGGATTTTTAACGCAAGTTTACCACCCAAGGATTTCTCCTCCCTCCATTTTCAGATATCTTCCTATGGAGATAGCCGCGCCCAAAGCCCCGACAAACATTCCCATAATTACAAAAGACAATGTCATTTTAAAAGCCACTTGCGAATACGGTATTTCTGCAAACGGGATAATATACTGCACTGCAACTATCATTCCTTCGTAAAAGAAAGCAATAACTCCCGAAGAAATAAGTCCGGAAATAACTCCCAAAACCAAGCCTTCAATAACAAACGGTATTCGTATAAACCAGTTGGTCGCCCCGACGGATTTCATTATGCTTATCTCAAATCTTCGGGAATACATTGTCATGCGTATAGCGTTGCTTATTATAAACAGAGAAATAATTCCAAGAATAAGCACAAGCCATAAGCCGATGTGAGTAACTAAAGAATTTAAGCTTGTAAGCCTGTTTGCAACCTCGCTGCGGTCGCTGATTTTATAAACGCCTTTTACAGCCTTAATATTTTCAGCCGTTTGCTCATATTGAGAGAGGTCAACCATTGTCACATGAAAAGCGTGCGGCAACGGGTTATTATCTCCCTGAAGCTCATTAAAAAGATTGCCGAGTTCGCTTCTGAGTTTTTCCATTGCTTGTTCTTTTGAATAAAATTCGCATTCGGAAACATTGTCAACCTTTCTTATTTCGGGACCTATTTCCATAACAGCCTGAAGTTCGGTGACATCGTCGTTTAAAAACACAGTTACCTGATTTTCCTTGCCTATAGAATCCACAACATTATTCACGTTCAGCGACAAAAGGACTGCCGCTCCCGTTATAATAAGACACGAAACAAGAACGCCTATGGACGCGACTGACATCATGCGGTTATTCCAGACATTACGCACGCCTTCTTTAAGCAAATATCCCAAACCTTTCATTCGTCACCCTCCCCCTGAACAATAGCCTGAATAGCCTCTTCGTTAAGTTCGGCATCTGATAAATCCGCAATTTCCTCGGGAAGTTCAGCCAAATTACCGCGAGAAATTTCGACCGGGATTTGAACTTTTTCTTTTAAAACGCCGCTGTCGGAAAAAATTTTGCCGTCCTTTAACTCAATAACTCTGTTTTTAAATTTATGCACCAAATCATGTTCGTGAGTTACGACAATAATAGTTGTTCCCTGTTTGTTAATTTCGTTTAAAAGCTCGATAATTTCGAATGACATTTCGGGGTCTATATTGCCGGTAGGCTCGTCGGCAATTATGAGCGACGGATTATTAACCAAAGCCCGAGCCAAGCTCACACGCTGCTGTTCGCCGCCCGAAAGCTCTGCCGGTCGGCACTGCGACTTGTCTTTCAGTCCAACCAGCCCCAATATATAATGAACTCTTTTTTTCACTGCTCGAGGACTTGCCCCAATTACACGCATTGCAAAAGCCACGTTGTCAAACACTGTCATTTTGTCAATCAAGCGGAAATCCTGAAAAACAATTCCCATTGTCCTGCGGAGATAAGGAACTTTACTTCTTTTCATTTCGGTAGTGTTAATGCCGTTTACTATAATTTCTCCCGAACTGGGTTGTTCTTCTTTCATAATGAGCTTTAAAAAAGTGCTTTTGCCTGCTCCCGATGCTCCCACAATAAATACAAATTCACCTTTTTCTATATTGATACTAACATTATTTAAAGCGTGAGTACCGTTAGGGTAGGTCTTTGAAACATTTTTAAACTGAATCATAACGAATTTGCCTTTCTATACAACACAATACAAATCAAGTCAAAGAATACAATAGGGAATGCAACGCACAAACGCATTACATTCCCGATTATATTACACGCGAGCGTCAAAATCAATACTTAACCGGATTAGCAGTCAAATATTTTTTAACCATAAGAGCCACTTTAAATACGATAGCGTCCTCAAATTCTCTCAAGTCAAGACCCGTAAGCTTTTTGATTTTCTCAAGACGATATACAAGAGTATTTCTGTGTACAAACAGCTTTCTTGACGTTTCGGAAACATTAAGGTTATTCTCAAAGAATTTTTGAATTGTAAAGAGTGTTTCCTGGTCAAGCGATTCAATAGAGCCTTTCTTAAAGACTTCGTTAAGGAACATTTCGCAAAGAGTTGTGGGCAGCTGATAAACCAAACGAGCAATACCAAGATTATCATAGCTTGCAATAGTTTTTTCGGTGTCGAACACCTTGCCGACTTCAAGAGCCACCTGAGCTTCCTTGAACGAATGAGCAAGTTCTTTCACACCGACAACAGCCGTGCCTATGCCAATAATGCAGTGCGTATAAAATTCGCTTGACAAAGTATCGACAATAGAACTTGCCAGTTTGTCCAAATCTCTCGAATCAATACCCGACTTAACTTCTTTTACAAGGGCGATATCGGTTTCGTTTATGTTAATAACAAAGTCCTTGGATTTATCGGGGAACAAGTTTTGAATAACATCATAAGCGGAAATATCTGTTTTGCTGGTAATTTTTATAAGCATACAAACACGAGTTACATCGGAGTTAAAACGAAGTTCTCTTGCTTTCAGGTAAATATCCCCCGGAAGAATATTGTCGAGGATAACATTTTTGATAAAGTTTCCTCTGTCATATTTTTCATCGTAGTACTGCTTAATGCTGCTGAGAGAAACTGCGAGCAGCTGAGCATACTTTTGAGCCACGTCGTCGTTGCCCTGCACGAAAACAGCGTACTCACTTCTTGAGCTGTTGCCAAAGGATTTAAACGTATATCCGTTGATAACGAACGGAACGGAAGAACTGAGAGTTTCGGAAGTGATACTGTCATTTACCTCGCCGATTCTGCTCAGTTCACTGCATGCGATTACTACCGACGTTTCGTCAATAACGCCTATTGTTCTGTCGATAGCATCTCTCATCTGGTGAACAACACCTTGAAACAATCTGTTAGACATAATAAACATCCCTCTTTTTTATTAAAATTGAACATAAGTAAATAAGCTACATTTTTTAACATTATAACAAACGATGGGCAAAACAACCTATTATTATATTAATGATACACAATTTTCAAATAAATTGCAACAGTTTCACCGCAAAAATTTTGTATATTTTTTTTTAACACTTTTTATCCGAACAAAATTTTACTCGCTTTCTTTCTTTAAAGAACTGTTACTTTTCATATGAGTTCCGATAATTTCGGAAACATCGCTTATAGCTATGAATGCCGAAGCGTCTATACTGTTAATTATATCACGCAGTTCGTGTATTTCAAAACGAGTAAGAACACAGTAAAGGACAACTTTCTTACCGCTTACAAGACCTTCGCCCTCCATAATGGTTACGGTTCTTCCCAAGCGTTCATAAATTTCATGCGATATTTGTTTTGAATCGTTTGTTATAATCATAGCGGCTTTAGCCTGTTCCATACCGTTTTCCACTATGTCAAGCACTTTTGACGTGATAAAGTATGTCAGAAGGCTGTACATTGCCCTGTCAAAGCCAAACAAAAAACCCGCGGCAATAAATATAACAATATTGAACACAAGCACAATCTTACCTACGGGAAACTTATACTTTTTGTTGAGAAGTATCGCCACTGTTTCTGTTCCGTCCAAACAGCCGCCAAAACGTATTACAAGACCTACTCCGACGCCTAAAAGCACTCCGCCGAAACAAACAGCCAACAAATACTCACTCGTAGCATTCTTTAATTTTGAAAACAATTCCAAAAAAATCGAAAACACTGCCATGCCAAACGCTGATTTTATAATGAACATCTTCCCCATTTTTTTAGAACCGACAATTAAAAACGGAATATTAAACAACACTGTCAGCACACTAAGCGGAATACTTGTAATATTATTTATCATAATGCCAACTCCGACAACTCCGCCGTCAAGAATGGTACACGGAACAAGAAATTCCTCTATGGCAAATGCGGCTATCGTTGCTCCAATCAATATTCCCACAAAATCAACCGCAAGACGAAATTTTTTATTGTTGAGTATTTTTTCAATAATACTTCTCATACTCGCTTTCCCCCTCTATTATTATAAAAAAATTATACCACATTAGAAATTAATATACAACTGTCACATAACAAATTTTTACCAACAAATATTATTGCCGAAACGTGACAGCAGCATAAAAAAAGACGTATAATTATTGTAAAAGCAGATTTTTTACAACAGCTTTACAAGGAGTTCAGACATGACAGGCAGCGAATATATAACACTTTTGAAACAATCAGAGCATATTGCTCATAAAAACTTAATGGATACATATATCAGTTACGTATATACGATAGTTTACAACAAACTTTCCGATATTCTCAGCAAAGAGGACATAGAAGAATGCGTAAGCGATATTTTTGCGTCAATATTTTTTGACCTTGACTGCGACTGTAAATACAGCGAAGATTTAAAAGGCTACATACGAACCGTTGCCGTAAATAAAGCTATTGACAGATATCGACGTTTAAGCAGAAAAAATTTCGGCACTGTTCCCATTGAAGAGGCTTTGCCGTCCGAACAGAATATTGAACAATCGGCGGAAAATGCAGAACTGCAAGAAATTCTGATGAAAAAAATTGAGGAACTCGGTTATCCCGATTCCGTAATTATTATTCAAAAGTATTATTACAACCGTACTTCAAGACAAATTGCCGCCGCTCTTTCAATGAAACCGTCAGCTGTTCGTATGCGTTGCGGCAGAGCATTGAAAAAACTGAAAAAAATTTTATCGGAACTTGAAATTTTTTGAAATAGAGGGATACATTATGAACAGATTAAAAATACTCAATAATGCAAATGAGCATGTTATAAGTCAGCTGTCAGAAAAATATTTTGATATTTGCGAATCAGACAAAAAACGGCTGCTTGCCGAAAGCGAAAGGAAGTTGAACACAATGAAAAAGCAAAATATTAACAATGCATCTAACTCAAATCTTTCTCCCGAAACAAGTTCTTTTGAGGTTGTGGAAATCAAAAGCAAAAGTAAAATTCACAAAATTATATGGTCTGCGGCAGCTTGCGTGATAATTTTAGTATGTGTTTTTTCAGTAAGATTTTTACCGCCAATTTTATTTTCGGATAACAATGCTGCGGCAGAATATGAATCGGAAAACCTAGCAAGCGTTGATACCCCTGTCACCGAACAGAAAAACAATACTTCTTCAAAAGAACAAAAAGAAACTTCATCTGCATTAAACAACTCAAATTCTTCCAAAGAAAAAAACAATACTTCTTCCGCAGCAAACAACTCCACTTCTTCAAAACAAAAAAACAATATTTCTTCTTCATCAAATAATTCGTCCAACGTTGATAACGAAAGCAATTATGTTTCAAATAATACCGATACGAATGTAAGTTCTTCGGAATTTACAGGCAAATGTTATGTAGGCGAAGAATATCCGAATATTGACGAAGAACCAATTCAGGAAGAACCCATTGATACAGAACCGACTGAAAACGATTCCGATTTTATTATTGACTATCGTATCGGAGTTACCGAAACAGAAAAAATCATGAAAATTTCTGCCGATATGACCATTAATCAAGTAATTGATATATTAGGAACTCCCGAAACATTAATGATACTTGACGGATATGCTCAATATATAGTTGACAATTCCAAGCTTCTTATGATACACTATGATAGCTCAGATGAAAAAATCGGTCGAAACGGAAATGTCTTGCTGACGGAATGCGTTGATATTTCAACAATGTACTGTGACCCCAATACATTTACCTTTGACTGCTATGCAATAAGCAGCGAAAGCACAATAAGAGTAACTTGCCCGCAGTATGTTGGAATGAATGTCATAGATTTGTCATTTAACAAGGATATTAACAAGCCCTCAGTCCAAATTGGGGATAAACTGCGAGTTACTTATTCGGGCGAAGTTTTGGAGTGCTATCCGCCGATTATTTATCCTGTTGATATTGAAGTAATACCAATGAGAGAGGCACGGTGGGCAGCAGAGTTAAAATAATTAAAATACAAAGGACGAGTGATAATGAAAAAAATTTTTTCGTTAGTAATGGTGTTGATTTTTATTGCGGTTAATTCTGCCGCTTTTTGTTCGGCAAGTGCGGACGAAATTAAACAGCTCCTGTCCGGGGACGGCGGTCAAAGCAGAAAAATAATTGACGTCCAAAATATCATGCAGTATCCCGAACTTCCGACAGGCTGTGAGAGCGTATCGCTTACAATCCTGCTCAATCATCTTGGATACAAAACCGATAAAATGACGATTGTGAGAGAATACTTGCCGAAGCTTGATTTTTATTGGATAAACGGCGTTTGGTACGGCGCGGATTTTCATACTACATTTGCAGGCAATCCCGAATCGGAATACGCTTACGGCTGCTATGCTCCATGTATTAAGATAACTGCGGACAGCTATTTTAAAAGAAACGGCATTGACAACACCGCAAATGACATAACGGGAACTTCTTTTGCTAATCTGCTGATTAAGTATATAGACAACGATATCCCCGTATTGATTTGGATAACAAGCAGCAATCTTCACGAGCCTTATTTCACGGACACATGGACAACGCCAAAGGGCGAAAAGGTTACATGGCTTGCTTATGAACACTGCGTTGTGCTGACAGGGTATGATTTGGAAAAACAACTGGTTTATGTTTCAGACCCGTTGGTAGGAAACACTTCTTATAATTTGCCGACATTAAGAGAACGCTACAATCAGCTTGGAAAACAGGCTGTCTACATACAACCCGAAAAAGCCGAAGAGCCTGAGCCCGAACCCAAGCCCGAACCAAAACCCAAGCCTGAACCCGACCCAGAACCTAAAAAAGAACCCGAACAGCCTGACGAACCTACCGCAACTCCCGACCTCGCCGAACCGATTTACGGCGATGTTGACAGGGACGGAACTATTACTTCGGCGGACAGTCTGCTGATTTTAAGACAAAGCGTCGGTCTTGAAAACTTTAACGAATTAACACTCACTCTTGCCGATGTGGATAATGACAAAGATATAACTTCTTCAGACGCGCTCGAAGTTCTGCGTTACAGCGTACAGCTCCCAAGCGAAAACGGACTTACAGGCATTAAATATCCCAAAAATGAAAATCCAAATCAAGAAACCAAAACAACAGAAAAAGATAATTGATAATATAAAATAATAAAAAATATATTTTGGACGGCAGTCATTTCAATTAGGCTGCCGCCTTAATTTTTATAAATTTTATTTACGCTTAAAAAAATGTCTTGACAATTAGGCTTAAATATAGTAGAATACTTATTGGAAATTGTTCGCCGGTGTGGTGGAATAGGCAGACACAAGGGACTTAAAATCCCTCGAACCACAAATTCGTACCGGTTCAAGTCCGGTCACCGGCACTTCAAATGACCTAAAACTTATTGTTTTAGGTCATTTTTCTATCTGTTCCAGTATTTTCTGTCAAGACTTCTGTATTGGATTGCCTCGGCAATATGCTTTGTCGTAATAATATCGCTGCCCTCTAAATCGGCAATGGTACGGGCAACCTTTAAAACCTTACTGTAAGCGCGCAGAGAAAGACCCATTTTCTTAAAAGCGTTTTCAAGCATCTTGTCGGCTTTTTCATCAAGTTTGCAAAATTCCTGCAAATCTCCTGCCGGTATATGCGCATTTGACGTAATAGGCAAATTTTTATAGCGTTCATTTTGAATATCGCGAGCTTTATTAACCCTTTCCCTAATTTCTTTCGAAGATTCGGACTTTTTTTCCGACGATAAGTCACAGTAACTAACGGCAGGCACTTCAATATGAATATCAATTCGGTCAAGCAGCGGTCCCGAAATTCGATTAAGATATTTGATTACTTCACGGGGCGAACAAGTGCATTTTCTCACTCCCGTACCGTAATAACCGCACGGACAAGGATTCATTGCGCAAATCATTGTAACGCTGCATGGGTAAGTAATTGTTCCGCTTACTCTTGATATCGTAACAACGCCGTCTTCAAGCGGCTGACGCAAAACTTCCATAGCGGCTTTTGAAAATTCGGGCAATTCGTCCAAAAATAAAACTCCGTTATGAGCAAGAGATATTTCTCCGGGCTTCGGCGTGGTTCCGCCTCCGGCAAGTCCCATTGCCGACACAGTATGATGAGGAGAGCGGAAAGGTCTTTGAGTAATAAGCGAAACTCCGTTCGGAAGATTTCCCGACACAGAATGAATTTTAGTAGTTTCAATAGTTTCTTCAAAAGTCATGTCGGGCAAAATCGTAGGAAAACGCTTTGCAAGCATACTTTTACCCGAACCGGGCGGACCTACCAATAATACGTTATGACTGCCTGCCGCCGCAATTTCCAAGGCTCGTTTGGCTTTATACTGCCCCTTAACCTGTGAAAAATCAACCGCAAAATTTTCTTTTTTACGGTTCGGCTCTTCCGTTTCAGCTTTTTTAATTAACTTCTGCCCCGACAAATGAGCATGAAGCTGACTAATGTTTTTTACAGGATATACGTCTATTCCCTTTACAACGGCAGCTTCCGAACGATTGTGATAAGGCACAAAAATATTCTTAAATCCCAGCCGCTGAGCTTCAAGCGTCATAGGCAAAATACCGTTTACGCTGTTAACAGCTCCGCTTAAAGTAATTTCTCCAATAAAAACAGAGTCGTCTATATTTGCGCGCAGCTGGTCTGAAAGTTTAAGGATTGTTACCAAAATAGGCAAATCATACAACGGTCCTACTTTTTTTATATCAGCCGGAGCAAGATTAACCGTAATTCTTCCAAGCGGAAATTCAAAGCCGCTGTTTCTCATAGCAGCCCTTACCCTGTCTTTCGACTCCTTAACAGCCGCATCGGGCAGTCCGACAATATCAAAAGCCGGTACTCCCTGCGAAATGTCGGCTTCTACGGTCACTTTGTAAGATAATATTCCGGTAATGCCCATTCCTATACATCTTTCTACCATTTTAAAAACACCTCAAATATTCCGTATATATGACATTATAACATATAATTTATCATAATTCTACAAATTTTTAAGAATCTCTGAATTTTTTTAAAATAAAACATAAAAAAAGTCTTGACTTATTTTTTGTTTTGTTGTATGATACATAGTAGAGATGTTGTAGTGTTCACAAAATGTCAAATTATGATACTTTTTTAGAATAAATCTTTCGTTAAGAGATATATTGAATGATATGTTAACCAAAAAAGAGAGGTGGCTGAATGTCCCATGCTGACGCTCCGTCTGCGGCAAGTTCTTTGTATGATTATTCGGACACTCAGATTATCGAACTTTTCAACAACGGTTCTTCCGTTGCTTTCACTGTCTTAGCTAACCGTTACTTGAGTTTAATCCATGCGATTGCGTCAAAATACCGCATTGAGGGATTAGATGCCGATGACTTAACTCAGGAAGGGCTTTTGGGGTTGCTCGCCGCCGTGAAAACTTACGACATCGACAAAGGAGCAAGTTTTCGTACCTATGCGGGACTTTGTGTTAACAGAAGATTTATAACTCTGCTGAAGCGTTCTGTGGGAAGCATCTGCAAGCCGCTTAATGACTATGTATCTCTTTATGATGACAGTATTGACGAAAGTTGTTTGGGACTGTCCGAAAATCCCGAAGAGCAGTACATAGAAAACGAAGCTTTGAGTTTTTTGCAGAAGAGTATTTCGGATTCTCTTTCCAAAAAAGAGAATCAAGTGTTGACGCTGTATCTGGCAGGTGACAGCTATACTGACATTGCCGACAAGCTGCAGCTTTCGCCTAAATCCGTGGACAATGCTCTTCAAAGGATTCGGAAAAAGCTCAGAAAGCATATATCAAATATTCTCCCTTAATGTCTTTCAATTAAATGATTTTAACGGAGATTATTATATTTTTATTTTTTTTGAACAAAAGAAACGAGGTAATTCAAATGTACGAAGATAAGACACTTACATGTAAAGAATGCGGCAAAGAGTTTGTTTTCACAGCAGGCGAGCAGGAGTTCTACGCATCAAAGGGTTTTGTAAACGAGCCACAGAGATGCAGAGATTGCCGTATCGCGCGCAAAAATGCCGCAAAGCCTGAGCGTGAGCTTTTCGAGGCTACTTGCGCAAAATGCGGCGGTGTTGCAAGAGTTCCATTCAAGCCCAGAGAAGACCGCGATGTTTATTGCAGCGAGTGCTTTGCAGCGATGAAGGCAGAACAAGAGTAATTTTGTCGGAATAATTCGTAGAATTTATATAGCAGCAGAGCTTAATTATCAGGCAATATCTTCTTTTTCCAATTTTGTCTTATCATATTCTTCTTGATTTCAGAAGATTTGAAAAAATGGCAACCGCAATACCACCGGCTTTAGACGGTGGGTTAAGGTTGACAAAACGAAAGTTTTGTTTTATAATAGCGGCAGTAGGGATGGTGTAGCCCGAATTTACGCCTGTGGAGTTAGTAGGTTGCGAGGACAATGAAGCAGGAAGCCCATTGGCTTTAGACAATGGGTAGTTCACGAGCTTTCGTAAACAATATAGATACTATGCTTTTATTTTGAAAAACCAAAAATTAAGTCCGGCGTTTTACGTCGGACTTTTTATTTTTTTGAGCCTGTTTAAATTGCGTTCGCTTTTTGAAAAAACAAGTCAAAC
>CACWIU010000034.1 GCA_902761025.1 uncultured Ruminococcus sp.
TTGTTTGATTTGGACGGCACGCTGCTGCCGATGGATTTGAAAAAATTTATTGAATTGTATTTGCAGGCGTTTTGCCGCCGGTTTGCGCACAAGGTGCAAGTTGAGCCGAAGCAGCTCGTGCAGGCGATTTGGGACGGTGCGGCGGCAATGGCGCACAACGACGGCGCCTGTTTGAACCGTGAGCTGTTCTGGAAGGCGATGAGTGACAGCTGCCGCAAGGACATGCGCATCTATGAGGACGAATTTGACGATTTCTACCGCAGGGAATTTGTCGCCGCGAGGACTGCGACGTGGGTCAATCCCTATGTGGCGGCGGCCGTCAGGCTGCTCAAGGAGCGCGGCTGTGTGCTGATCGTGGCGACGAATCCGATCTTTCCCAAGGCGGCGACCTACACCCGCCTGCAATGGGCAGGGATTGATCCCGACGACTTCCGCCATATCACGGTCTATGACAACTGCTCGGCGAGCAAGCCGAACCTCAACTACTACCACGATATCTGCTCCTTCTGCGGCATCGTGCCCGAGGAAAGCGTCATGGTCGGCAACGATGTGGACGAGGATATGTGCGCTGCCAAGCTCGACTTTGACACCTATCTCGTCACCGATTGCCTGATCAACCGCCACGGCAGGGATATCGCCAAATACCGCCACGGCAGCTTTGAGGATTTTTACCGGGAGCTGGGCGGAACGGAAAAATTTGAATAATAGGAACAGGGAACACGTCAACAGCGCGTTCCCTGTTTTTTGATTAGACATCAATCAAAATATTCAACAGTTGACGAATTTTCCGCATTGGGATCAGGTTCCGGATTTGGCTGGGGTTCGGGTTCCGGCTCTTGCGAAGATATAATCTGCGAGCTTTCGGCAGCCAAGCGGCTTTCCTCTGCCAATCGGCTTTCTTCGGCTAAGCGGCTTTCTTCTGCCAATCGGCTCTCCTCAGCCAAACGGCTTTCTTCTGCCAATCGGCTTTCCTCAGCCAATCGACTGCTCTCTTCGGCTTTGCGTTTTTCTTCCGCCTTGCGTTCTTCTTCGGCTTTACGCTCTTCTTCGGCTTTGCGTTCCTCTTCAGCCTTACGCTCTTCCTCGGCTTTGCGTTCTTCCTCTTCCTGACGCTCTCTTTCTTCCTCTTCCTGACGTATTCTTTCTTCTTCTTCCTGACGCTCTCGCTCTTCGCGTTCTTTTTCTTCCTCGTCATCGGTATCGGAATCAGTGTCCTTCTTCCTTATGTCTTTTTTATCCAATTTATAGTCACCGTCATACCATGGTGTTTCGCCGTTTTCGCTGGCGGTTATAAAATCGGTAAGTTCTTTTCTTTGACCGCCGTTTTTAGCATAATAACACTGAGGCCAAACAGCGTCGGGATTAAGCTTTGCCTGAGAAACATCTACGGCTGAATCCTCGCCTTTTCTAACTCTTCTTGCTACAATAACGGTTCTGAAATTATTAAACTCATAAGAACATGTCGACAACGTCAAAAGCTGGTCATCTTCGTTTACAGTCACGCCTGTGTCAATAATCGACCTTTCAAGCACATTGTATACAAAGTCCATAAAGTCCTTTTGAGTATCAAACTCACCTCTCAGGTAATTAAAAAACTCGCCTTGAGAAGTAAGCGTATTAGTTTTGAACACCGAAATAATCTTCCAGTCGGCGTCAAATTCGGGATTGTCGAATTGAATAACAGGGGCTTTTTGATAAAACGACAAATTAGCATAATCAAGAAGCTGATGAAATACCATGCCGTTATCCATATTATGACCGTGAAGAATAACATTCTTTGATTTATAACTATGCTCGCAGCGATAATCAACAAAAATCGAACCGTAGCTCGAACCTGCTCCCGTATAGTCACGGTTCAAATAATACTGTGAATAAGGGCCGTCCCCTTTATGCTCTAAAACAGGATAAGCAATATAAGTTGTATTCGGAATATAAATCCAACCGACAATTTCAGGATTAATAGCTTTCAGCTGAGCAAATCTGTCAAGCTTAGTTTGGCTATTATCTTTATCGGAATTATTTCCATTATTTTCTTGTGTGTCCGTATCGCTGTTTACTTTAACTTGGTGAACGATTTTGCGGAGGTCGTCAAACTTCTCTTCCACCTGAGCAGGCTCTACAAAAAGCAGTCTGCATAAAATCACTGCCGTAACAAGAAAAGTAACGGTTGCAGCCATTAATACAATTTTTCTGACAACTTCAAGCGGCTTATCTCCTCTAACGGGAAGAAAACTTGACACAATATTTGTCTTTTGCGGCTGCTGAGCTTTTTCCTGAGCAATGGCATAATAATCAAAATGGTCGGTTATATTGCCGCTGACAAGCTTACCCGTCGTAATCCCTCTTGCAGACGTGGCTTTCTTTGCTCCCGATATAATCATTTCCGCCGTTGGTACTTTCGTCAGAGTTTCTTTGGGAAGAGCAAGAATCATTTTGTTATCGTAAAGTATAAAACAACCCTCATATCCTTTACCCATATCGCCTGTTGACCATATTTCGTTTATCACTCTGCCGCCGTTAACATTTGCGGCTGCTTTTTTTGCCGCATTTTTTTTAATTTCTCTGGTATCCCACTCAAATTCCGAAGCAAGACTGTCCAAATCGCCCTTATCTTTGTATTCCGAAATATTTTCATCGCTTACTTCAACATCTTCATCGTATTCGGAAACTTCGGAATGTTTGGGACAAAGCTTTTTGAAAAGCTCAATGGTATCGCACGCTGCCGTTCCGTCAAGAGCGTTCGCTATTATGATAAGCTGAATACCCTCATCGGTAGAGTAGCTTTGGCGAAGAGCTTCCAAAAGCTTGACCTTATCGGACTCAAGATCTGTTTTATAGAGAATTTCAATATCTGCCTCTCGAAGCTGATTTGTCACCATATTCATTTTTTTATCAAGTGACGCCGGCTTGAAAGACTTATCCACCACAGAGTAAATTTCCGCTTTCAATTTGAAATAAACCTCCCGTCTTTATCTATCCATAAAATCATTAATTATACCATATGGCAAAGTCTGTTAAAGTTTTTTGTCCAACTTTTTTTCAAAAAAGTTGGCGGATTCCAAAGGCAGAGCCTTTGGTGGGTTATTAAGGGCAAAGCCCTTAACAATATATTACTCTCAAAAATTTTGCTAAGCAAAATTTTTATTCAGCTTATTAAGCTGTGGATAGTTAATATCAATCTTCTTCGCCAATCCTCGTAATTTTCACATTTTCCACGGCTTCGGCAATCATATCTTCCCAATCTATCGAGCTTTCGGCTTTCTTTACCAAATCAAGCCTTGGCTTTGTGCGGGGGTGACGAGGCGTAAACACTGTGCAGCAATCCTCATAAGGCAAACAAGACGTTTCAAAAGTATTAATCTTGCGGGATACGGCAATAATATCTTTCTTATCCATTCCTATAAGCGGACGGAAAACAGGCAAGTCGGTCGCCTCATCAGTGCATGCCAACGCTCCTATAGTCTGACTTGCAACCTGTCCCAGACTTTCGCCTGTAATCAAAGCCTGACAGCCGACTTTTTCCGCTATTCTTTGCGATATTTTCATCATCATGCGACGCATAATAACAGTAAATAGTTCTTCGGGACATTCTCTTTGAATTGTTTCCTGAATTTTGGTAAAAGGCACGGTATACATATTCATTCGTCCGGCATAATCCGAAACAATTTCCAGCAAATCGCGGACTTTTTCTTCGGCTCTGCCGCTTGTATAAGGCGGACTGGCAAAATGAACAGCCGCAAGCTCAATGCCTCTTTTTGCCATCATGTATGCGGCAACGGGACTGTCTATGCCTCCGCTTATCAAAATTGCAGCCTTTCCACCGCATGAAACAGGCAGTCCTCCCGCTCCCTCTTCTACATTCGCATGGATATACGCCGCAAAATCTCGTACTTCCACAGTTACAACAACATCGGGATTATGAACGTCTACCCTAACATTAGGGAACGTATCAGCCAAAAAACCTCCCACAATCCGCGATATCTCGGGGGAACCGTAAGGGAATTTTTTATCCGAACGCTTTGATTCAACTTTAAACGATATATTCTCACTAAAAATAGGTTCAAGATATTCCGCGGCAGTATTTTTTATCTTTTCAATATCTTTTTCGGTTACGCAGGCTCTTGAAAAAGCTGCGATACCAAAAACCTTTGAAATTTTTTCTGCCGTTTCGTCCATATCAATAAACTCGTCAAGCGGAGTTATTCTGATAGTTGACTGTGAGCAAACAACTTCAAAACGACCGAGCTTGTGAATTTTTCTTTTGATATTTTTGATTAACAAATCTTCGAAATTTTTTCGGTTCAGTCCTTTCAGGGCAATTTCACCGACTTTTACAAGTATTATTTCGTTCATACTTTTCTTTTTCCTTAATTTTTAATAATTATAAATTATTATAAACAAAAATTTTAAATTAATTATTTTCTCGCTTTTCTAACCAGCGTATTCAAGCCCTCGCATAAGGCTTGCGACAATAAATCCACTTCCTCCTTTGAGGAATTTTTAGAAAAACTTATGCGAAGTGCTGAATCAATTCTTTCAGTGGGCAAACCCATTGCTGTAAGGACATGACTTTTTTTACCTTTGGCACATGCCGAACCGCTTGATAAATAAATACCCTTATCCTCTAAAAAATGAAGCATAGTTTCGCTTTTAATTCCTAACGCTGACAGGTTAATTATATAAGGAAAATTCTGTTCCGAAGAATTAAGAACAATTCCCTCTATGCCTGTCAATGTTTTTATGGCATAATCATGAAGTTCGCTGACTTTTTTGTAATTTTGGGAAATATTTCCCATATCGGCGGCAGCCGCTCCAAAACCGCCAATCAATATAACGGGCTCTGTGCCGGGGCGAATCTTCTTTTGCTGTTCTCCGCCGTGTAAAATTGGTTTAATATTTGTCTTTTCTTTTATATACAAAGCTCCGACACCTTTCGGTCCGTGGATTTTGTGAGCCGTAACGGTCAATAAATCACAATTAATTTTGCGTGGCTTAACGGGAATTTTCCCGAATGCCTGAACGGCGTCGCAGTGAAAAAGAGCGGGAGATTTGTTTTTTTTTATTATCTTGCTGATTTTATCGACGGGCAAAACCGCTCCCGTTTCATTATTCACGAACATGACAGAAACAAGTATAGTTTTATCGTCTATCGCTTCTCTAAGCTGTGTTTCTGTAATATTGCCGTATAAATCGGGTTTCAGATACACAACTTCAAACCCTTCGGTTTCCAAAGCTTTGCAGCTTTCATAAACGGACGAATGTTCAACAGCCGTTGTAACGATTTTATTTCCAAGTTTATTTTTGGCGTGAGCGGCTCCAAAGACAGCAAGGTTATTCGCTTCGGTGCCTCCGCTCGTAAAATAAACTTCGCCGTTGTTTACGCCTAACAGTTCCGCAATTATTTTTCGGGCAAATTTAATCTCGTTCTCTGCTTCCATGCCTTTTGAATGAAGCGAGGACGGATTTCCGTAAACGTTATTCATTATAAAAGTCATTTTTTCCACAGCGTGGGAACAAAGACAAGTTGTGGCGCTGTTGTCAAGATAAACTTCCAAACGGACACCTCCAAGCGACTGTATTCAACAAACCACAATCTATTATACAACAAACTCAGCGTAAAATAAAGCGTTGTTTTATGAATTTTTTTAATTTTACACTTTGTTTTAAATACTTCTTGAAATTACCAACTTAGTTGTGCGGTATGGCAAAACACATGAATTTTAAATGTATAATTTTTTAAATTTTTGAAACAATATGATTATATTTTTTTAACAGCGAGGTATACGTCATGGAAATATCGGAAAAAGAATATGCTCAGTTAACAAAAGAAAAGTCACCCGACAGCAAGTTGTTTAAGAACTGTCTTACAGCATTTTTCATAGGCGGTCTTATATGCTCCGCAGGTCAAGCTTTGACACAATGGTATCAGTCATTCGGGATAGTTGAAACAGACGCAAGAGCCTGGACATCAATCACTTTAGTATTTGTGGGAGTACTTTTGACAGCTCTGAATATTTACAGTAAGATTGCCAAGTATGCCGGAGCCGGTACGCTTGTTCCTATAACGGGCTTTGCAAACTCAGTAGCTTCTCCTGCCATTGAATTTAAATCCGAGGGACTTATTTTGGGACTTGGGGCTAAAATGTTTGTCATTGCCGGACCTGTTATTGTATACGGAACTTTGGCAGGGTTTATATACGGACTTTTTCTTGTTATATTTTCATAACAAAAAGTCCCTCTTATGCTTTTGGCAAAAGAGGGATTTTTTATTTAATATATCTTTAAGGGCTTCGCCCTTAATAACCCACAAGGGCGAAGCCCTTGACCTGCCAACTTTTTTGAAAAAAAGTTGGACAAAAAACTTTAACAGGCTTCGCCTTGTTATTAATTATCGGAATCGCTGTCGGTATGTCCGAATAAGCCGTCCGCTCCGACAGTAGTTTTATCTTCTCCGTCGGTTCTGACTAATTCAATCGAGTTGTAACGGTTCATGCCCGTACCTGCCGGAACAAGCTTGCCAATGATAACATTTTCTTTTAATCCGAGCAGTGGGTCAACTTTGCCCTTAATAGCGGCGTCTGTCAAAACTCTTGTTGTTTCTTGGAAAGACGCTGCGGAAAGGAATGAATCTGTTGCCAACGATGCCTTTGTAATACCAAGCAACAGTTGACTGTAAACAGCTTCTTCCAAATTGGTTTCACCGTTTTCAATTCTCTCGCGAATTTCTTCGTTAGCGGAAAGGACTTCATTCTTTTCTGCAAGCGTACCCGGGAAGAATTGTGTGCTGCCTCCGCTCTCTATTCTGACTTTCTTCATCATTTGGCGAACGATTACTTCAATATGCTTGTCATTAATTTCAACACCCTGCATACGATAAGTCTTCTGAACTTCCTGAATAAGATAATTCTGAACGTCATCGGGACCCAAAATAGCTAAAATGTCGTGAGGATTAACAGCACCTTCAGTAATCTTGCTGCCCTTTGAAATAGTAATGCCGTCTTCCACAATAGCTCTTGAACCGAAAGGTATCAAATATGACTTTTCTTCGCCTGTTTCCTCATTATTCACAACAACGTGCATGCTGCCCTTCAGTTCCTCAAAACTAACTTTGCCGTCAATTTCCGAGAGAATGGCCAAGTGCTTTGGCTTTCTGCCTTCAAAAAGTTCTTCGACACGAGGCAAACCTTGTGTGATATCTTCTGCGGACGCAACGCCGCCCGTATGGAATGTTCTCATTGTAAGCTGCGTACCCGGCTCGCCGATAGACTGAGCCGCAATAATTCCTACTGCCTCGCCCACTGTAACAGGCTGTCCGTTTGCCAAATTAGAGCCGTAACATTTTTTACATACACCGTGTTTTGCGCGGCAGCCGATTACCGAACGAATGGTAATTTTTTCCACGCCCGCGTCCACGATTTTCGCAGCGTCGGAAGAAGTCATCATCTTATCTTTTGAAACAATGACTTCGCCTGTATCTTTGTCCACAAAGTCGTCAAGAAGATATCTGCCGACAAGTCGCTCCTGCAATTCCTCTATAAGCTGTTTGCCCTCTTTGATATCGAAAATCTCAAGACCGCTCTTTGTATGACAATCGTCTTCGTAGATAATTACTTCCTGCGATACGTCAACCAAACGTCTTGTAAGGTATCCCGAGTCGGCGGTACGAAGCGCCGTATCGGCAAGACCCTTTCTTGCTCCACGTGAAGAAATGAAGTATTCCAAAATATTCAAGCCTTCGCGATAATTAGCTCTGATTGGAATTTCGATAGTTTTACCGGACGTATTGGCAATAAGTCCGCGCATTCCGGCAAGCTGTCTGATTTGGCTCATACTACCTCTTGCGCCGGAGTCAGCCATCATGTAAATGGGATTGTATCTGTCAAGATTTCCCTGCAAAGCGCTTGTTACGTCATCGGTTGTCTTTTCCCAAACTTTCAGCACACGGGCATAACGCTCGTTATTGGACAAAAGACCCATATTGTACATCTTGTAAATATTGTCAATCTTTTTCTCAGCTTCTTTGATAAGCTGTTTCTTTTGAGGCGGAATTGTAGCGTCGCAAACAGCAACGGTAATAGCGCCTTTAGTCGAATATTTATATCCCTGCGACTTAATGGCGTCCAATACCTCTGAAGTTTTCTGCGTGCCATGCTTTTCCAAACATTTTCCTATAATTTTACCAAGTTGCTTTTTGCCTGTAAGGAAGTCGATTTCAAATTTAAGCTTGTTTTCCTCTATGCTTCTGTCAACGAATCCCAAATCCTGCGGAATAGGATTATTGAATATAATCTTGCCGACAGTTGTTTCTACCATTCCCGACTTCATTACGCCGTCAATTTCTTTTTCGCGGCGTACCTTTATGCGGGCATGAAGACTGACAACACCCGTTTCATAAGCCATCATTGCCTCATCGACATCACGGAAAATTTTGCCCTCGCCGGGTTCTCCCTCTTTATCAAGTGTCAAATAGTAGGAACCGAGAATCATATCCTGCGTAGGAACTGCAACAGGCTTTCCGTCGGACGGTTTAAGCAGGTTGTTTGAAGCAAGCATTAAGAAACGCGCCTCTGCCTGCGCTTCTGCCGAAAGCGGTACGTGAACAGCCATCTGGTCACCGTCAAAGTCCGCGTTAAATGCGGTACATACAAGCGGATGAAGTTTAATCGCGCGACCCTCTACCAATACGGGTTCAAATGCCTGTATTCCAAGACGGTGAAGTGTCGGAGCGCGGTTCAGCATAACGGGGTGACCTTTAATAACTACTTCCAATGCGTCCCAAACTTCGGGACTGGAACGTTCGACAGCTTTGCGGGCTGCCTTTATATTCTGAGCCTTTTTTGTTTCGCACAAACGTTTCATAACAAAAGGCTTGAACAACTCAAGAGCCATTTCTTTTGGCAAACCGCACTGATACATTTTAAGTTCGGGTCCTACTACGATAACAGAACGTCCAGAATAGTCAACGCGTTTTCCGAGGAGATTCTGACGGAATCTTCCCTGCTTGCCTTTCAGCATGTCGGAAAGAGATTTCAGAGGACGATTGTTAGGTCCCGTAACGGGTCTGCCTCTTCTGCCGTTGTCAATAAGAGCGTCCACAGCTTCTTGGAGCATTCTCTTTTCATTTCGGATAATTATATCGGGAGCTTCCAGCTCCAAAAGCTTTCTGAGTCGGTTGTTTCTGTTAAGAACTCGGCGGTATAAATCGTTTAAATCAGATGTGGCGAAACGTCCGCCGTCAAGCTGTACCATAGGTCTGATATCCGGCGGAATAACCGGAATTACGTCCAAAATCATCCATTCGGGACGATTGCCGGAAAGACGGAAAGATTCTACAACCTCTAATCGCTTGATTATACGTACTCTTTTTTGACCCGACGCATTTTCAAGGTCTTCTTTAAGCTGCTTGGAAAGCTCGTCCAAATCTATTTCCTGAAGAAGTTCCTTTATTGCCTCTGCGCCCATACCGGCTTTTACGTCATCTTCATACGCTTCACGCATTTCTCTGTATTCGGCTTCGGTAAGACACTGATTTTTTGTATAATCCCGCGCTTCGCCGGGGTCAATAACAATGTAAGAAGCAAAGTACAATACTTTTTCAAGATTACGGGGAGAAATATCAAGCATAAGACCAATTCTTGACGGAATCCCCTTAAAATACCATATGTGAGAAACCGGCGCTGCAAGCTTAATGTAACCCATTCTTTCGCGTCTTACTTTGGAACGGGTAATCTCTACGCCGCAGACCTCGCATATTTTTCCCTTATACTTTACTCTTTTGTACTTTCCGCAGAAACACTCCCAGTCCTTTTGCGGTCCGAAAATACGCTCGCAGAACAAGCCGTCGCGTTCCGGTTTGAGAGTACGATAATTTATTGTTTCGGGTTTCTTTACTTCACCGTCAGCCGCATAAGCCCACGATTTGATCTGCTCAGGGGATGCAAGACCTATCTTGACAGAATCGAATACGTTAAATCCCATAGTTCTTTATATCCTCCCTTATATTAAAAAATATCGTCATCATCGCCATCGGGATTATAAGAGTCACCGCTGCCGAAAATATCGTCGCTGCTGAAATCAAAGTCCTCAATATCCTCGCTGTCATAAAACTCATCGTCATTGTAAGAATCGTCAATGATTGAGGATTCGTCTATCATATTTCCATTGCTTGGATCGTCCTCGTACGTCATGCCGCTCATATCGCTGCTTGTCATAACGGATTTGCCCGGGAACGAGCTGTTTTCAACAGCCTTCGGATTTGTTTCTTCGTCCAAGTCTTGTTTCAAATCAATTTCTTCGCCGTTTTCATCAAGTACCCTTACATCAAGAGCAAGTGACTGAAGTTCCTTGATGAGTACCTTGAACGATTCCGGTATGCCCGGAGTAGGAATATTTTCACCCTTAACAATGGATTCGTATGTCTTAACACGTCCTACTACGTCATCGGATTTTACGGTAAGAATTTCTTGAAGAGTATACGCTGCTCCGTATGCTTCCAATGCCCATACTTCCATTTCTCCGAAACGCTGTCCGCCAAACTGTGCCTTACCGCCCAGCGGCTGCTGTGTGACAAGCGAATACGGACCCGTGGAACGAGCGTGAATTTTATCGTCTACCAAATGGTGCAGTTTCAAATAGTACATATAGCCGACTGTAACAGGATTGTCAAAATAATCGCCCGTACGTCCGTCACGAACTCTTGTTTTACACTCCATAGATATGCCGTTTTTATCAAAACACTCCGTAAAATCTATAAATTTCGGAGATTCCGGCGGCGGCAGTTCTCTGTTTTTGGCTTTTTCTGCCAAATCTTCATAAATACTGAAAATGTCCTGTTCATGAGCTCCGTCAAATACAGACGTCATAATCTTCCAGCCAAGAGCTTTTGCGGCATAGCCCAAATGAACTTCAAGTACTTGTCCGATATTCATACGGGACGGCACGCCAAGCGGATTAAGCACAATGTCAAGCGGCGTACCGTCGGGCAGGAAAGGCATATCTTCCTGAGGAAGTATTCTTGAAACAACGCCCTTGTTTCCATGACGACCTGCCATTTTGTCTCCAACGCTGATTTTTCTCTTTTGAGCAAGATAACAGCGGACAACTTTATTAACGCCCGGTGACAGTTCGTCGCTGTTTTCTCTTGTGAATACTTTTACGTCAACAACCGTGCCGCATTCTCCGTGCGGCACACGCAAAGACGTATCTCTTACTTCTCTTACTTTCTCACCGAAAATCGCCCTCAAAAGACGCTCTTCAGCGGTCAGCTCCGTTTCGCCCTTTGGGGTTACTTTTCCCACAAGAATATCGCCTGTTTTAACCTCCGCTCCTATGCGAATAACGCCGTCTTCGTCAAGATTTTTAAGCATATCGTCGCTGGTGTTCGGAATTTCACGCGTAATTTCTTCGGGTCCGAGTTTCGTGTCGCGAGCTTCTGTTTCGTATTCTTCTATGTGGATTGAAGTATAATAATCGTCGCGAACCATTTTTTCGTTCAGCAAAACGGCGTCTTCATAGTTATAACCTTCCCATGTCATAAAGCCGATAAGGGCATTTTTTCCAAGGGAAATTTCACCGTTTTTAGTAGCGGGACCGTCTGCAAGAACTTCGCCTTTTTTAACTCTTTGTCCTACTTCGACAATAGGAATCTGATTGATACACGTACCCTGATTTGAACGCAGGAATTTTGTTACTTCATGTTCTACAGTTTTGCCTGTGCTGTTGGGGTCTTTTGAATCATATTTAACCGTAATCAAATCCGCGCTGACTGACAAGACTGTGCCGTCGCCTTCTGCAAGCAGACACACGCCCGAGTCAACGCCGGCTTTATATTCTATGCCCGTGCCTACGATAGGAGCTTCCGTTACAAGCAACGGCACTGCCTGACGCTGCATGTTCGAACCCATTAGCGCGCGGTTTGCATCATCGTTTTCAAGGAACGGAATCATTGCCGTTGCAACCGAAACAACCATTCTTGGAGAAACGTCCATAAAGTCGAATCGAGAGGCTTCCAGCTCAACAAATTCATCTCTATATCTGCCGTGGACTTTTGTATTGACAAAACGATGATTTTCGTCAAGCGGTTCGTTCGCCTGAGCGACAATGTATTCGTCTTCCATATCGGCAGTCATATAAATTACTTCGTCGGTAACAATACCTGTGGATTTGTCAATCTTACGGAAAGGAGCTTCGATAAATCCGTAAGAATTAATTCTTGCAAATGTAGCCAAGTAGGAAATAAGTCCAATGTTCGGACCTTCGGGGGTTTCGATAGGACACATTCTTCCGTAGTGGCTGTAATGAACATCTCTTACTTCGAATCCGGCTCTATCTCTTGACAGACCGCCGGGACCAAGAGCGGAAAGACGTCTTTTATGCGTAAGTTCCGCAAGCGGATTATTTTGATCCATAAACTGGGACAGCGGCGAAGAACCAAAAAATTCCTTGATAGCCGCAGTCACGGGGCGAATGTTTATTAATGTGCTGGGAGCAAGCTTTTCGGTATCCTGAGCATTTAAAGTCATTCTTTCGCGAATTACTCGCTCAAGTCTTGAGAAACCAATGCGGAACTGATTTTGGAGCAATTCGCCCACGCAGCGTATGCGTCTGTTGCCAAGGTGGTCTATATCGTCTGTCGTTCCCACGCCGTTGGCAAGGTTATTCATATAGTTGATAGAAGCAAAAATATCATCGGTTGTAATAGTATTCGGAACAAGATCCGATTTGCGTTTTCTTATTTCTTCTTTAAGTTCGTCGCCCTCAAGACCCTTATCGAGAATTTCAGACAGGATAATAAAACGAACTTTTTCGTCAATTTCACACTCTGCAATATCAAAGTCTACATATTTTGTAAGGTCAACCATACCGTTTGATATAACCTTGATTACTTTGTCGTTGTCAAGCCTTATAAGGACTTCTCGAACGCCGGCATTTTCTATTTCAAAAGCCTTTTCACGGGAAACTGTTTCGCCTTCCATTGCCAAAAGCTCGCCCGTGCGAGGATTGACAACGTGCTGAGCAAGGGTATGATAGGCAAGACGCTGCGAAAGAGCAAGCTTTTTGTTATACTTGTATCTTCCTACCCGGGACATATCATAACGGCGAGGGTCAAAGAAAAGATTATTTAAGTGCGTTTGAGCCCCGTCTACCGTAGCAGGCTCGCTCGGACGAAGCTTTCTATAAACTTCAATAAGTCCCTCTTCCTGAGTTTTGCAGTTCTCTTTGGCGATAGTAGCCCTTATTCTCTCATCTTCGCCGAAGTATTCGTAAATTTGTTCGTCTGTTCCCAAACCCAATGCTCGGATAAAGGAAGTTACGGGAATTTTTCTGTTTTTATCAATTCTAACGTAAAAAACGTCGTTTACATCGTTTTCGTACTCAAGCCATGCACCTCTGTTAGGGATAACAGTTGATGAAAAAAGCTCTTTACCTGTTTTGTCATGATCCATTTTGTAATAAACGCCCGGACTTCTGACAAGCTGAGATACGATTACTCTTTCCGCGCCGTTGATAACAAAAGTACCGCTTGCCGTCATGAGCGGAAAATCACCCATAAAAATATTGGATTCCTTAACCTCTCCCGTTTCACGATTTACCAAACGCGCAGTCACTCTCAGCGGAGCAGAATATGTAGCGTCTCTTTCCTTACACTCAATAACCGAGTGCTTTGGATGATCAACATCAAGAAAGTAGTCTACAAAGTCAAGAATCAAATTACCGGAATGGTCACTGATACCCGAAACATCACGAAAAACTTCTTTAAGACCATCATTCAAAAACCATTCAAAGGATTTCTTTTGAATTTCGATAAGATTAGGCATTCCAATAACCTCATCAATCTTGCCGAAGCTCATTCGAGTTGTATTTCCTAATTGTACAGGCTTTACATTCACCATAGGCTTGTTGTCACTCCATTCTTCAATGATACGTCCTCAGCAGAATCAAGGACGCTCGGCACAAATTTTCATTTTTCCAAAAATCAGCTAAAAGCATAAAACTTTAAATAAAATTAACGATTATTTGAGCAAAATGCGACAATTAATTCTTGGAAAAATTGATAACAGCGTAAAAACCGCTATTATGATACAATGTATTATTATAATAGATTTTCAACCGCTTGTCAAGAGGTATGTTAAAAAAAATCTCTTGACTTTTTAAAAAACCGCATGATATCAAATAAAAATCCTGTATAAATTCAAATAAATCATATCTTTCCTTTTTGAAACGCTCGGGGCTGTGTGCGTTTTTTTATCAGCATAAAGATG
>CACWIU010000035.1 GCA_902761025.1 uncultured Ruminococcus sp.
ATTATAGTATATATTTTACTGATTGTCAATAGTTTCAGTAAAAAACAATCGGCATTCATCCCCCACTTTCGCTTCGCTTAGAAGTGGGGGTATTCTGCCTAGAATTGGATAAAAAACTCCCCGTTTTTTTACAGGGAGTCTTTTTTTATAAAAATATCAATCGTACTCAACAACGTCTGCCCAACGGAGAAGCATTTCTCTTTCTTCGGGCTTGCATTTTACGGACTGAGCGGCAGCAACAATCGGCAGCCATTTCTGCACATACTGAATAGCGGTGTCACTCTTCAAACAATAGAGCTTCAGATATTTCTCGGCAATATCGTCTTCGCCTTTAAGCTTGAACAGCAAATAAGTAATAGCAGCATCGGCAGCGGCATTACCCTGAGAAGCGTGCGACCAGTCAAGAATATACGGCACTCCCTCGGCAGTGATAATAATATTTGTCGGGTTAAAGTCGCCGTGACATACTTTTTTATGCTTTGGCGTAGACTCAAGACGTGTGTGCAGCTCATAACGAGTAGTTGCATTCAGCTCGGTTTCGTCAATCTTTCGGCTCATTTTAAATTTAAGATTGTTGAGGTGCGACGCCTTTTGCTCATGAACAATCAAGTGCAGCTCGACAAACAACTCCAAATACTCGTCAAACTTTTCGGGATTCTCTTTCATAAGCTGGTCAAGAGTTTTTCCCTCAATAAAATCGGAATAGATTGCCCACTTACCGTCTATCATATTAATAGCACGAATGCCGGGAATTTTAAGAGCAGTTTCTTCAATACGAGCTTGATTAAGAGCCTCGTTCAAAATATCCGCCTTTGAAAAATCGTTCTCAAAAACTTTTATCGCCAAATCGCCGTCACGATAAATAGTTTTCTTTTCTCTTTGCGCGATAACAACAGCATTTTCTAAACTCATAGTTATTCTCCTTTAGATTCTATTGAAAAACATTTTAGCAAAAGTTTCATTGAGTATATTATACATTCCTGATTTAAAAAATGCAAGTATTTTATGCAACATTTTAAAAATAATTAATAGAAAGGACAAATTTAAAAAAATCTCAAAAAAATTTAAATAAGTGAGAATGAGTTAGATTAATCAAGATTACGGGAGATAAATAACGCTAATCGAATTATTTGACCTTTTCTGACCTTGACTTTTCCTGACTTTCAGCATATAATATAACCATAGTCAAGGTCAAAGAAAGTCAAAGACAAACTTGACTGTACGTCCAAATGAAATTTCACAGCAAAGGGATGAATGAAATGCGTATCAGCGATTTAGTCGCTCAGTATATTATCAATATGCTGGAAGAGAACGACGGTGACGCTGAAATTCGCCGCAACGAGCTTGCCGAAACTATCGGCTGTGTTCCCTCGCAGATAAACTACGTCATAACATCGCGTTTTACTCCCGAACAGGGCTACTTGGTAGAAAGCAGACGAGGCGGAGGGGGATACATCAGGATTACTCGTATACAAATGGATCATCGTTCAACAGTCCTGCATTTGATAAACTCAATCGGTGACAGTATTGATACAAAGACAGCCGTTTCGCTTATAAACGAACTTCTGACAAGAAATCTTATAACACTGCCCATTGCAAAGCTTATGACTTCGGCAATTTCCGACAGACCTTATCAAACTGTTCCGTCTGAATATCGCGATAATATGCGAGCAGCAATTTTAAAAACCATGCTTTTAAGCACTTGCACTTAACAAAACAAAGGAGGAATTTGTATGTTGTGCCAATCATGCAAAACAAAACAAGCTAATACTCACATAAAAACCATCGTAAACGGCGAGCTTACGGAAATGAATCTTTGCTCGGAATGCGCCGCTAAAATGGGGTACGGAAACGTATTCGACCAATTTTTCGATATCGGCTCGCTCATGAGCGGTTTTATGGGCGAATCTGTCGGCAAGGCTTTAGCGCCCGAACGCCGTTGCCCAAACTGCGGCATAACATTCGCGCAAATTTCCAAGGGAGGCAGAGTGGGCTGCGCAAAATGTTACGACTTTTTCTATGACAGACTTCTGCCGTCAATAAAGCGTATTCACGGAAACACACTTCACACAGGAAAAAGGCTTCGCAAACCTCAGCTTCACAGTGGCGAAAGCTCTTCCGAAAAAACTGAAATTCCTAACGAAATCAGCAGACTTTCCCAACAGCTTCAAGCCGCCGTAAAAAATCAGGAATTTGAACAAGCGGCTCAATTAAGAGATAAAATAAACGAACTGAAAGCTTCTTTGGGAGGTGAGCAGTAATGGATAACAAATGGTATGAAACAAGCGGTAAAAACGGCGAAGTTGTAATAAGCACAAGAATAAGACTTGCCCGCAATCTTGAACAATACCCATTCCCTATTCGCTGTAACGCTCAAGTAAAACAGGAAATAGCGGAAAAAGTAAAAGACGCCGTTTTGAACAGCAATTCGGTTATCGCGCCCCATTTTTCCTGCATAGACATAGACAATATAGACGCCGGAGAAAAAGTTTCTCTTGTGGAACGTCACCTTGTAAGTCCCGAATTCATCTCGGAAAAATCACAAAAATATTTGCTGCTGCTTGATGACGAAAGCGTTTCTATAATGATAAACGAAGAAGACCATATCCGTTTACAAGTTATGCGAGAGGGTTTTGACCTTGACAAAGCTTACGAACAAGCAAGCCGCATTGATACGCTCCTTGACGAAAGACTTAACTTTGCATTTTCCGACACTCTCGGATATCTTACCCAATGCCCCACCAACCTCGGCACAGGCATGAGAGCGTCCGTAATGCTGCATTTGCCGGCTTTACAGTCAACAAAAGCCATGAGAAAAATTTCCGAAAATCTTTCAAAAATCGGACTTACAATAAGAGGTTCTTACGGCGAGGGTTCCGAGCCGACAGCGGCTATGTATCAGCTTTCGAATCAGATTTCTTTAGGAATAAGCGAAAAAACTGCAATAGACAATTTAAAGAACATCACAAAGCAGATTATCGCTCAGGAACTTAAAACTCGTGAGGCACTTGCAAAACAACTGAGCGTTCAAGACACAATCTACCGCTCCGAGGGCATTTTGAAAAGCGCAAGATTAATCGCTTGCGATGAAGCTCTAAAACACTTGTCAAATCTTCGCATGGGCATTACGACAGGCTTAATAAATAACATTTCCCTTGACACGATTAACCGCTTAATGGTAGAAATTCAGCCTGCAATGCTTATTCGCCAAAACGGCAAGCCGCTTTCGTCACAAGAGCGTGACGCTGTTCGAGCAGAACTTTTAAGAAATAATTTTCAAAACTAAAAGCAAAGCCCGTTAAAGTTTTTTGTCCAACTTTTTTCAAAAAAGTTGGCAGGTCAAGGGCGGAGCCCTTGTGGGTTATTAAGGGCAAAGCCCTTAACAATATATTAATAATTAATAATTAAATCGAAATTTTTGGAGGAGGTTTATTTATGTATAATTTTCAGGGATTCACACAAAAAGCTAATATTGCCGTTAATCTTGGCATTGAGATTGCGCAGAAACTCAGTCACACATATGTCGGCTCGGAGCATATTCTTCTTGGATTGCTGAAAGAGGGCAGCGGAGTTGCCGCCGAAGCTCTCGCTTCCGAAAATGTCGACTTTGACACAGTGTTAAAGCTTGCGGAGGAAAAAATCGGAATGGGAAACAGTCCCGTAAGACTTACTATACACGATTTTACCCCCAGAGCAAAACACGTTCTCGAAAACTCTGTCAAAATCAGAAACGAACTTGGCACAAGCTATATAGGAACAGAACATCTCCTGCTTGCCCTGCTTAACGATGAAGACAGCTACGCAGTATCATTCTTAACAGAATTGGGCGTTGACATAGATTCTCTTGCAAAAGAAATTATTGAAAGTATCGGCAGCGAAACTCAGCGTGACAGCGGTTTCGCCAACGGTAAACCCGACTTGTTCGGCTCTTCGCAGCGTGGCAAAGCTAAAAAAGGCAGCGCTAAAACACTTGAGCAATTCGGCAGAGATTTAACTAAACTCGCCAAAGAGGGACAAATTGACCCGGTTATAGGCAGAGAAAAAGAAATCGAAAGAGTTATTCAAATTCTTTCCAGACGAACCAAAAATAACCCCTGTCTTATCGGCGAACCCGGCGTAGGCAAAACTGCCGTTGCCGAAGGTCTTGCCCTTAAAATCGTTAACGGCGAAGTACCCGATATTTTAAAGGACAAGAGAATTTTCTCTCTTGACCTTACGGGCATGATTGCCGGAACAAAGTACAGAGGCGACTTTGAGGAGCGTATAAAAAACGCAATGGACGAAGTGAAAAACTCTTCCGACATCATTTTGTTCATTGACGAACTTCACACAATCATCGGAGCAGGCTCAGCCGAGGGAAGCGCCGATGCTGCAAATATCCTTAAACCAAGCCTTGCAAGAGGTGATTTTCAAGTAATAGGCGCAACAACTCTCAACGAGTACAGAAAGCACATCGAAAAAGACGCTGCTCTTGAAAGACGTTTCCAGCCCGTTACAGTCGGCGAACCGTCCCCGGAAGAAGCCGTAACTATATTAGAGGGACTTCGCGATAAATACGAAGCTCACCATAAAGTAAAAATCACAGACGAAGCCATTAAGGCAGCCGTTGACCTCAGTTACAGATACATTAATGACCGCTATCTTCCCGACAAGGCAATAGACCTTATTGACGAAGCAGCCTCAAGAGTTCGCCTTACAGCTTATTCGGCTCCCGAAAGCCTGAAAGAAATCGAAAACGAAATCAAGGCTCAGGAAAACGAACTCGAAAGTGCCGTTAATGCTCAGGAGTTTGAACGCTGTGCCGAAATCAGAGATAAAATTAGAAAGCTCAAAGACGAACTTGAAACATCAAAAAAAGAATGGAAACAAAAAAATCAAGGCTTTACAGGCGAAGTAACTGCCGAAGACATCGCAAATATCGTTTCCATGTGGACGGGCGTTCCGGTAGTTCAGCTTACCGAAGAAGAAAGCGAACGTCTGCTTAAACTTGAATCTATCCTGCATGACAGAGTTATAGGTCAGGACGAAGCCGTAACTTCCGTTGCAAGAGCCATTCGCCGCGGCAGAGTAGGTTTGAAAGACCCTAAGCGTCCTATCGGTTCATTTATCTTCTTGGGACCCACAGGCGTAGGAAAGACCGAACTTACAAAAGCACTCGCAGAAACTATGTTCGGAACAGAAGACGCTATGATTCGCCTTGATATGTCCGAATACATGGAAAAGCACACGGTCGCAAAGCTCATCGGTTCGCCTCCGGGATACGTAGGCTATGACGAGGGCGGTCAGCTTACGGAGAAAATCAGAAGAAAACCTTATTCCGTAGTTCTCTTTGACGAAATTGAAAAAGCTCACCCCGATGTGTTCAATATGCTGCTGCAAATTCTTGAAGACGGACGTTTGACAGACTCTCAGGGCAGAACGGTTGACTTTAAAAATACTATTATAATCATGACTTCAAATGTCGGAGCGTCAAGAATTACCGAAGACAGCAACAGACCAAAACTCGGATTTGCAAACGACAACAGCCTTTCAAAGGACAACGACATTAAAGAGATTGTCACCGATGAATTGAAGAAAGTATTCAAGCCCGAGTTTTTGAACCGTGTAGACGATATTATCGTATTTACTAAACTCTCACACGATGAAATCAAGAAAATTGCCGGCAATATGCTTGAAACTCTTAAAGAACGCCTTGTGGCAATGGAAGTTGAAATTGAATTCAGCGACGCCGCAAAAGATAAGCTTGCCGACGAAGGCTTTGACGATACCTACGGAGCAAGACCGCTGAGAAGAACAATTCGAGCAAAAATTGAAGACGTAATCAGCGAAAAACTTCTTGACGGCAGTATCAAAAAAGGCGATAAAGTCATGTGTGACTATATTGAAAACGAATTTGTTTTCCAAATTCTCTAATAACAAGGCAAAGCCTGTTAAAGTTTTTGCCCGGCTTTTTTCAAAAAGCCGGCGAGGGTTTGGGGCGAGCAGTCCCAAAAGGGGGAGAACCTTTTGTCAGGTTCTCCCCCAAAAAATATTTATATCAAATTTCTTCGTAGGACTTCATAACAGCACCCTTTGAAGACGAGCTTACAAGCTTTGAATATCTGCCTAGCCAGCCGTTTGTGATATTCGGAGCAGGAGCAACATAATTCTCTCTTCTCTTAGCAAGTTCTTCATCGGAAACTTCAAGAGTGATTTTCGCATTGGGTATATCAATACTGATAATATCTCCCTCTTCTACAAGTCCGATTACGCCGCCGTCAGCCGCCTCGGGGCATACGTGACCGATAGACGCACCTCTGCTTGCACCCGAAAAACGTCCGTCCGTAATCAAGGCTACTGTCTTGTCAAGTTTCATTCCTGCCAACGCACTTGTCGGGTTAAGCATTTCCCTCATGCCCGGTCCGCCTTTCGGACCCTCGTAGCGAATTACAACAACGTCGCCGTCAACAATCTTTGACGCATAAATAGCGGCGATTGCCTCGTCCTCGCTGTTAAATACTCTTGCCGGACCCTTATGCGAAAGCATTTCCGGAGCAACGGCACTTCTCTTTACAACGCAGCCCTGTTCTGCCAAGTTGCCCCACAAAATTTGAATACCGCCTGTTTCGCTGTAAGGATTGTCAATAGTTCTGATAGCGTTGGTATCTTTAACATATGCACCCTCAATATTTTCGCCAACAGTTTTGCCCGTCGCAGTAATCAACGAAAGGTCAAGCAATCCTTTCTTTGCAAGTTCTGCCTGAACAGCCGGAACACCGCCCGCATTGTTCAAGTCCTGCATATGAGTAGGGCCTGCCGGAGCTAAGTGGCAAAGATTCGGCACTTTGTCGCTCATTTCATTAAAGAGATTAAGGTCAAGCGGAACACCCGCTTCGTTTGCGATAGCCAACAAATGAAGAACACTGTTTGACGAGCAGCCAAGAGCCATATCGCAAGCCAACGCATTTCTTATTGACTTTTCATTAATAATGTCACGAGCCTTAATGTCTTTTTCAACTAAATTCATAATTGCCATACCGGCATGTTTTGCAAGAGCAATTCTTCCGGACGCAACAGCCGGAATAGTTCCGTTTCCGGGTAATGCGATTCCCAAAGACTCGCACAAGCAGTTCATACTATTGGCAGTGTACATGCCTGCACATGAGCCGCAGCCCGGACAAGCTCCGTGTTCGCACTCGGAAAGCTGACATTCGCTGATAAGTCCCGCTTTATAAGAACCTACTGCCTCAAACATTTTTGAAAGAGAAATTTCCTGACCGTCAAAAGAGCCTGCAAGCATAGGACCGCCGCTGCAAACTACTGCCGGAATGTTAAGTCTTACAGCCGCCATAACCATACCGGGGACAATCTTATCGCAGTTTGGAACAAGCACTAATCCGTCAAGCTGATGAGCGATAGCCATTGTTTCAACTGAGTCTGCAATAAGTTCACGAGAAGCAAGAGAATACTTCATGCCTATATGACCCATTGCAATACCGTCGCATACGCCGATTGAGGGTATCATAATAGGCGTACCGCCGGCAAGGCGAACGCCTGCCTTTACAGCCTCGGTAATTTTATCAAGGTGAAAATGTCCCGGCACAATCTCGCTGTGAGCTGAAACAACGCCTATAAGCGGACGTTCAATCTCTTCTTTTGTATATCCCATAGCATAGAAAAGACTTCTGTTAGGGGCTCTTTCAACGCCCTTTGTTACGTTATCACTTCTCATAATTAATCAATCTCCTTTTGAGAAATGTATTTGTATTTTATTTGGACATTATTACTTCGCCTCTTTGAAGTGCAGTCGCACCCGTTCGGCACATCTCCAAAATAGTATATTCTTCCAAGTTCTGAATATAAGAATCAAGCTTTGCAGGCTTGCCCGTAAGTTCAAAAACAATACTTCCTACCGAAATATCTATGATTTTAGCCTTGTAAATGGTAGCAAGTTCCAGCAGACTGCTTCTGTTTTTGCTGTCGGACGCAACTTTTACCAAAAGCAATTCGCGAATCAGACTGTCATTAGGGTCTATTTCAAAGATACCCTCATACTCGTAAAGTTTTTTAGTTTGATTTACAATTTGAGCAATCTCTTCTTCTCCGCCGGTAGTAGCAATAGTTACCCTTGAAAGAGTTGGGTCATTGGTTGCCGATACTGTAAGGCTGTCAATATTAAAACCTCTTTGAGTAAAGAGAGAAGAAAGTCTGGTGAGGACGCCCTCATGGTTATCCACAAGAATACTGAGATAAGTCTTTTTCATTGTCCGCACCTCCTTACTGATAAATAATATCGTCAACCGTGCCGCCGCCCGGAATCATTGGGAGAACTCTCTCTTCCCTGTCAACAATGCACTCAATCCAAGCAGGGCCGCCGCTTGCCATAGCATCATCAAGAGCCGCTTTAAACTCTTCCGCATTTCTGCATGAGTAGCCTTTGCAGCCGAAGCCCTCGGCAACTTTTACATAATTTGTTTTTCTGTCAGGCTCGCTTGAAGAATATCTTTTGCCGTAAAAAGTTGTCTGCCATTGTCTTACCATGCCTAATGCGTTATTGTTAAGACAAACGGAGATTACGGGCAAATTATAAGTAACGGCTGTGCAAGCCTCATTCATATTCATATGGAACGAGCCGTCGCCTGTTATATGGAAAACATGACTTTTGCCTGTTCCGACAGCCGCTCCGATAGCCGCTCCGTATCCGTAGCCCATTGTGCCTAAACCGCCGCTTGTAAGGAAGTTTTCGGATTTTACGTGATGAAGATACTGAGCCGCCCACATTTGATGCTGACCGACATCGGTAACAAATATACCGTCTTCCCCTGCTTTTTCGCTCAGAATATCCATAATTTCTTTCGGGTGAAGAGTATCTCCGCCGGTTGAATATGGAATATCTCTTCTGTAGCTGTTAATTTTCTCGAACCATTCGGTATGCGTATTGTCGTCAATAAGCGTTTCAAGCTGACCGAGAACTGTTTCGGCGTCGCCTACTATGCGGTAATCGGCATTTACATTTTTGCCGATTTCGCTTCTGTCAATGTCGATTTGAATAATAACAGCTTTTTTGGCGAATTTATCGGGAGCAAGAGCAACTCTGTCCGAAAAACGGCTGCCGACTGTAATAACAACATCTGCGTTGTCAACAGTTTTGTTCGCAACAACGGAACCGTGCATACCGAGCATTCCGAGATTCTCGGGCATATCGTAACGAAGTACGCCTGCCGCCATTATTGTATGAGCAGCGGGAATATTTGCTTTTTTGATAATTGTCTTTAAAATCTCGCCTGCGTTTGAGTTCTTCACACCGCCGCCGAAGAAAATTACAGGCTGCTTTGCGTTGTTTATTATTTTAGCAATTTCAGCAAGGTTATCTCCGTCAATATAAGACTTTTTATCTGCTGTCTGAGCCTCGTGAGGAGTATAATCCGTAACTGCCGCCGTAATATCCTTGGGAATATCGACAAGAACGGGACCCGGTCTGCCGCTCTGAGCAATCTTAAACGCACTGCGGAGAACCGGAGCTAAATCCTCTATTTTTCTTACAACGAAGTTATGTTTTGTAATGGGCATTGTAATACCCGCAATGTAAACTTCTTGGAAGCTGTCCCTGCCGATAAGAGCAGTTCCGACATTGCCTGTAATTGCAACCATGGGAACGCTGTCCATGTAAGCCGTTGCAATACCCGTTACCAAGTTAGTAGCGCCGGGACCGCTTGTAGCAATTACAACACCTGTTTTGCCGGTAGAACGAGCATAACCGTCCGCCGCATGAGCCGCACCTTGTTCGTGAGCGGTTATGTAATGCTTGATTTGGTCTTGATATTCATAAAGAGCATCGTAAATATTGAGAACAGCTCCGCCCGGATAGCCGAATATAGTATCTACATTGTTCTCAATCAATACTTTAGCCAGTATCTGTGAACCGTTTAGTTTCATACTCTTCAATATTCCTTTCCTATAAGATTTATCAAACTTAAACAAATTAATTATAATTCGGCAATAACTTCTACTTCAACCAAAACATTTTTTGGAAGCGTCTTTACCGCAACGCAGGAACGAGCCGGCTTTGAAGTGAAATATTTTCCGTAAACTTCGTTAAACTTTGCGAAATCTTCCATATTTGCAAGGAAACAAACTGTCTTAATTGCTTTGTCAATGGAAGCGCCTGCTTCTGCTAAAACTGCCGTAAGGTTCTTGCAAACCTGCTCTGTCTGTTCTTCAATGGTTACAGCCTCGACCGTACCTGTTGCCGGATTAATAGCAATTTGACCGGACGTGAAAACGAGAGAACCGCTCTTTACAGCCTGAGAGTACGGACCTATTGCGTCGGGAGCATTTTTCGTATAAACGATTTCTGCCATAATTTATATTCCTCTTTTCAAAAAAATTTGTTCATTTTTAGATTATATCAAAATATCAAAAAAATTTCAACAGTAATTTTAGAGAAGTTTAAAACCATAAGCCGTTAGGCCCTCGCGAACTTCTTTAATGTGAGCCTTATTTTTTGTTTCAAGCTCCATACTGATAATACAGCTGTTAACGTCCGTACCCTTTCCGGCATGCTCGTAATTTACGGATACTACGTTAGCTCCGTGGTTAGCAATAACAGCAGACAAATCTCTGAGCTGACCGGGCTTGTCTGTAAGTTCAATGGCAAGCTTGCAAAGTCTGCCCGATTTGAGCAAACCTCTGTCAATAACTCTTGAAAGTATAGTAACGTCAATATTGCCGCCTGATACAATACATACTGTATTTTTTCCTTGTACGGGGACTTTGTCGAACATAACAGCCGCAACGGAAACAGCTCCCGCACCTTCGGAAACAAGTTTTTGCTGCTCCATAAGAGTAAGAATTGCGGTAGCAGTTTCATCGTCCGTAACCGTTACGATATCGTCAACATATTTGCTGCAATATTCAAAAGTGTTAACTCCCGGCTGCTTTACGGCAATACCGTCCGCAATAGTCTTTACGCTGTCAAGAGTAAGGATTTTTCCGTCGTTGACAGATTTAAGCATAGACGGAGCTCCTGCCGCCTGAACGCCGTAAACTTTAACATCTGGACGAAGTGACTTTATTGCATACGCAACGCCCGAAATAAGTCCGCCGCCGCCTATAGGAACAACAACAGCCTCCACATCGGGATTTTCGTTTAAAATTTCCAGTCCGATAGTACCTTGACCGGCGATAACTGCCTCATCGTCAAACGGGTGAATAAATGTCATGCTTTTTTCGTCTTTGAGTTTAAGAGCATAGTTATACGCATCGTCATATACGCCCTTGACAAGCTCGATTTGAGCCCCATAAGCTCGCGTAGCCTCAACCTTTGAAATAGGAGCCCCGTCGGGCAAACAGATTATAGACTTAATGTTATTTCTTGCCGCCGCCAACGCAACGCCCTGAGCGTGGTTTCCTGCGGAACAGGCAATAACTCCTTTGGCTTTTTCCTCATCGGTAAGACGGGAAATTTTGTATGCCGCACCTCTTACTTTAAAAGAACCCGTAACCTGTAAATTTTCGGGTTTTATGTATAAATTGACATCAGGTTTAATTTTGGGAGCGTGTATAAGTTCGGTATTTCTGATAATACTTTTCAAAGCGAAAGCTGCTTGATAGATGTTTTCAAGCTGAAGCATTTTCTTATATCATTCCTTTCAGAAAAGAACAAAATATTATTTATTATAGATTATGACAAATAGGAGCAAACTAAATCGCCCATTTCGCTGCAGGTAACTTTCTTGACATTCTCGTCATTGCCTGCAATGTCGCCTGTGCGGTAGCCTGCTGTGAGTACATCGTCAACGGCTTTTTCGATAGCGTCAGCCTCTTCAATCATGTCGAAAGAGTAACGCAGCATCATAGCGACAGAAAGAATAGTTCCGAGAGGATTAGCAATATTTTTTCCTGCAATATCGGGGGCTGAACCGTGAATAGGCTCGTACATTCCAAGCGTTGTGGAAGAAAGACTTGCCGAAGGCATCATACCGATTGAGCCTGTAAGCATGCTTGCCTCATCGGAAAGGATATCGCCGAACATATTTTCCGTTACAATAACGTCAAACTGAGAGGGATTTCTTACAAGCTGCATTGCCGTATTGTCAACGAGAATATCGCTGTATTCAACATCGCCGTATTCTTCTGCAAGGCGGTGCATAACTTTTCTCCAAAGCTTAGAAGAATCAAGAACATTAGCTTTGTCAACGGAATGAACTTTCTTTCCTCTTTTGCGGGCAGTTTCAAAAGCAACTCTGCCTATTCTTTCAATCTCATGTTCTGAATAAAGCATAAGGTCTGTGGCTATTGTTTCGCCGTTTTCTTCATAAGTCTTATGCTCGCCGAAATAAATACCGCCCGTAAGCTCACGAACTATCATGAGGTCAAGTCCGTCCTTAATGCCTGTTTCTTTCAGAGGAGAAGCGTTTTTAAGCTGAGCGAACATTCTTGTGGGACGCAGATTTGCAAAAAGTCCGAGTTCGCTTCTTACTTTGAGCAGAGCTTTTTCGGGTCTTTTAGCCGGGTCGATAACGTCCCACTTCGGACCGCCTACTGCTCCCAAAAGCACGCTGTCGCAGTCTTTGCAGCGTTCAAGTCCCTCGTCCGTAATCGGCACGCCGTACTTGTCAATGGACGCTCCGCCAATGTCTACAAAGTCCTTTTCAAAAGTATGACCGTATTTTTCTCCGATTTTATCAAGAACTTTTAAAGCCTCGTCAACTATTTCCGGTCCGATACCGTCGCCCTTTAAGACTGTAATTTTCTTTTTCATATTTTCCTCACCTGTTTATTTTTTATATTTATTTATTCTTAATCGAATTAAGCAAGCCGTTTGCGTTTATAATATCCTTGATGAAATCGGGGAACGGCTGAGCCTGATACTGCTGCGACTTTGTTTCATTGGTAATAATGCCGCTGTCAAAGTCAATGCTTACAATATCGCCGTCTTCAATATTTTCGCTTGCCTCGGGACACTCTAAAATAGCAAGTCCAATGTTAATAGCGTTTCTGTAAAAAATGCGAGCAAAGCTTTTTGCGATAACGCAGTCTATGCCGGACGCTTTTATAGCAATGGGAGCATGTTCTCTCGAAGAACCGCAGCCGAAGTTCGCTCCGCCAACCATGATATCTCCCTTTGACACTTTGCCGACAAAGCTTGTGTCAATATCTTCCATGCAGTGCTTAGCAAGCTCCGCATGGTCAGCAGTATTTAAATATCTTGCCGGAATAATAACGTCTGTGTCGATATTGTTTCCGTACTTATGCACTTTACCGTGAGCATTCATAATTTTCTTTCTCCTTTTAGTTATCGAGATTTCTCGGGTCGGTAATAACTCCCATCAAGGCACTTGCCGCAGCAACTGCCGGACTTGCAAGGTAAATTTTCGAAGTAATATGACCCATTCTGCCAAGGAAATTTCTGTTTGTAGTAGCAACGGCAACTTCATTTTCGGCAAGTATTCCCATATATCCGCCAAGGCACGGACCGCAAGTCGGTGTTGAAACCGCACAGCCTGCGTCCATAAAAGTTTCGATATAGCCAAGTTTCATTGCCTGCTTGTAAATTGTAGGAGTTGCGGGAATAACAATAGCTCTGACGCCTTTTGCAATGTGCTTGCCTTTGAGAATTTCAGCGGCAATTTTCAAATCGGAAATTCTGCCGTTTGTGCATGAGCCGATAACAACCTGATCAATTTTCACGTCTGAAAGAGCGGCTGCATCCCTTGTGTTTTCCGGCAAGTGAGGACACGCAACCGTGGGTTCGATTACACCAAGGTCGACATTAATCACACGCTCATACTCTGCGTCTTCGTCAGCTTTATAAACTGTGTAGTCACGATGCACACGCTCATTGACATAAGCAAGAGTTTGTTCGTCAACTTCAAAAATTCCGTTTTTAGCTCCTGCCTCGATTGCCATATTTGAAATACAAAGGCGGTCGTCTACAGAAAGCTCGGAAACTCCCTCGCCCGTAAACTCCATAGATTTATATAAAGCTCCGTCAACGCCTATTTTGCCGATTATAAACAAAATTACGTCTTTGCCGGAAACATAAGGTTTTAACTTTCCGGTTAAGTTAAACTTTATAGCCTCGGGAACTTTGAACCAAGCCTCGCCCGTAGCCATACCGGCTGCCATGTCCGTGCTTCC
>CACWIU010000036.1 GCA_902761025.1 uncultured Ruminococcus sp.
ATAGGCGATGACGACGCAAGTCAGGCAATGGTTCAGGTTGAGTCTATTCTCAAAAACTGGGCTTTAAATTACAGCGGTATATATACAAAAAGCTTTTCGGGCAGATACAAAATTTTTATAGACGAAAAAAATCTAAAGCTTGCTATAGAATCGAAGTTCAAAATATTAGAGGATATCAGAGCTATAAAGCTTTTTGACGGTTCAACGGACACAACTATTTCAATGGGCATTGGCAGAGGCGGAGCAACAATCAGGGAATGTGAGAAATGGTCGCTGCAAGCTTTGGATATGGCATTAGGACGTGGGGGAGATCAAGTTGCAATAAAGACTGACTCTGATTATGAGTTCTTCGGAGGAGTGGCTCAGGGCGTTGAAAAGCGTGAAAAAGTTAAAGCTCGAATTATAGCCAAGACGCTTTCCGAAAAAATCGCGCAGTCCGATAATATTTACATTATGGGGCATCAGTCATCGGATTTAGATGCAGTCGGTTCCTCGGTGGGAATGTGGAGCGTAATTTCAAAGACGTTTCCAAATAGTACAAGGGTTGTTGTAAATAAAGAAACCTCGTTGGCAAGTATTTTTATAGAGAATTTAATGTCAAACGGTTATAAAGAAACTTTTATTTCACCGGCAGAAGCTAAAAAAAAGGTTACCGAAAAAACACTGCTTATAATTACGGATACTCACTCGCCTACGTTTGTAGAAGACCCGGAGCTTTATCGCAAGTGCAGAAATATTGTTGTTATAGATCATCATAGAATGATGGTAAATCATATAGACAATGCTTGTATTTTCTTTCATGAACCCTTTGCCTCATCAGCTTGTGAGATGGTTACGGAATTAGTCCAGTATATTAACGGCGATGCTTTAAACCGATACGAAGCCGAGGCTCTTTTGGCAGGCATTATGCTTGATACGAAAAATTTTGTTTTAAGAACAGGTGTACGAACATTTGAAGCGGCGGCTTTTCTAAAGAAAAAGGGAGCCGATACAGTAGAAGTCAAGCGTCTTTTTTCGGATTCCTTAGATACATATAAGACAAAATCTCAGCTTGTATCCGAAGCGGAGATTTATAACAACAGCGCGATTGCCTGTACAGATGACAAAATGAACGAAGATAAAGACATACGCTTGACAGCGGCGCAGGCAGCCGATGAACTGCTGAGCATAAAAGATGTTCAAGCGTCGTATGTTATTTACCGTTCGCTTAATAATACATGTATTTCTGCAAGATCGCTTGGTGATTTAAATGTTCAGCTTGTAATGGAAAAGCTGGGCGGAGGAGGTCATCAAACCATGGCAGGAACAAATTTAGGCAATGTTTCGAGAGAGGAAGCAAGAGAACTATTGGTTGATGCTATAAATGCGTTTTCTGATGAAGCAACCGAGAGTTCTTTAATAATCAAAAGGAGAAATATATAAAAATGAAAGTAGTATTGTTACAAGATGTAAAAGGTTCGGGCAAAAAGGGAGAATTGGTAAACGTCAGCGACGGATACGCAAGAAATTTTCTTTTTCCGAGAAATCTTGCTAAGGAAGCGAACGCTCAGGCAATGAACGAGTTAAAAAATGCTGAAGATTCAAAGCAGTTTAAGCGTGACCAGCAGATTGCACAAGCTAATGCTGCGAAAGCAAAATTAGAAGAGAAAACCATTGTTATTCATGCAAAATCTGGAAGTAATGGAAAGCTTTTTGGCTCAATTACACCTAAAGAAATTGCAAACGAAATTAACCAAAGATATCATATTGTCGTTGATAAGAGAAAAATTTCTATTGTCGGAGAGATAAAGCAATACGGCACGTTTGATGCGGAAGTAAAACTTTTCAACGGTATTACCGCAAAAATATTTGTGGAAGTTTGCGAATAATAAAAAAATATCTAACTAACATTGTTCACAGCTGAATAGAAAGATAAAAAGGTGAAAACATAGGAGGCTTTCGCACTTCCAAAGAGCATGCGGATAAAAGCATGCTCGCAGTTGTGTATACAATTTGGTTTGGAAAGAGTGAAATAATGGCAGAAATTGATTTAAGTACACCGTATTCCAACGTAAAGCTGCCTTACAGTCCGGAAGCAGAACAAGACGTATTGGGAGCAATCTTGATGGATTCTGAGTGTATGGCTCGTGTGGCAGAAATTTTGCCAAAATCCGAATATTTTCATATTGATTTGCACAAATTAATATATCAGGCAATGCTTGACCTTTTTACGGAAGGGAAAGTTATTGATTTTATTACAGTGCTTGAAACGCTGAAAAAAGAGAAAAGTTTTGACGAGTCCAATGGTAAAGTTTATTTGGCGCAAATTGCGGCAGCGTCTATTTCCAGTGAAAATGCCGATACTCACGCACAGTATATTCGTGAAAAATACGATATTCGCTCCTTGATTGAAGCATCTCGAAGAACAATAGAAGAGGCGGGAGAGGGCGCGTTTGATTCCGATACTCTTATTGATTCTGCCGAGCAGCGTATTTTTGATATACGTCAGGGGAAAAGCATACAGGGACTTCAGCATATATCGGAAGTAATTCAAGAAACATATGACAGGCTTGATATGCTTAATTCTGCCGATAATGAAGAAATGAAGCCTCTTTCCACAGGAATAAAGGGACTTGACAGTTACATTACGGGGCTTAACCGTTCGGATTTAATCTTGCTTGCAGCTCGTCCTGGTATGGGCAAAACTTCTTTTGCGCTTAACATTGCGCGCAGCGTGGCTGTCACGCAAAGGAAAAAGGTTGCTTTTTTCTCATTGGAAATGTCAAAAGAGCAGCTTGCCTCGCGTTTGCTGTCAACGGAAGCGTTAATTGAAAGTCAGAAAATAAAAACAGGCAGAATGTCGGAAGACGAGTGGTCACGCTTGATACAGGCAGGCGATGTGCTTTCGGGAGCGCCTTTGTATCTTGACGATACTCCAAGTATTACCGTGCCGGCAATGAAAGCAAAACTGCGGAGATTAAAAGGCGTTCAACTTGTTGTGATTGACTATTTGCAGTTAATGCACAGCGGCAGAAGGATTGAAAACAGAGTGCAGGAAGTTTCGGAGATTACCAGAAATTTAAAAATTTTGGCAAAGGAATTAAATGTTCCCGTGCTTACGCTTTCGCAGCTTTCCCGAGCCAGCGAGCAAAGAGCCGACCACCGTCCGCAGCTTTCGGATATGAGAGATTCGGGTTCTATTGAGCAAGATGCAGATATTGTGCTTTTTCTGTATCGTCAGGATTATTATAATGACAGTACGGAAAATTCGGAAGATACGGATAAAAACAGCGGCGAGTGCATTATAGCAAAAAACCGTCATGGCGAAATGGGGACGGTGGCTCTCCATTGGAGAGGTGAGTTTATGAGATTTACTGCCAAGGAGGTTCTTGATGTTTAACAAAATCGAAGCAGCATTGAACCAATACGAAATGTTAAACGGAAAAACACATGTTATTGCGGCGGTATCAGGCGGAGCGGATTCCATGTGTCTGCTGCATTGGCTTACTTCAAATTCTACGCATTTAGGCATAACTGTTTCAGCCGCACATATGAACCATATGCTCAGAGGTGAAGAGGCAGAGAGAGATTTAAATTTTGTCGAAGAACAGTGCAAGATTTTGAATGTGAAACTTTTTAAGAAATATTCGGACATACGGACATTGGCGGCGGAACGTAAAATTGGTCTTGAAGAATGCGGAAGACAAGAGCGTTACAGCTTTTTTTCGGAATTAATTACAGATGAACAAACAGTTGTTGCAACGGCTCATACGGCGTCCGACAATGCGGAAACTGTTTTGCTGAATATTGTGAGAGGAAGCGGCATTGACGGACTAAAAGGCATTCCGCCCGTCAGAAAAAGCATTATCCGCCCTTTGATTTTTTGTTCGAGAGAAGAAATTGAGGAATACTGTGACAAAAATCGAGTGCCTTTTGTCACTGACAGTTCTAATCTTACGTTGGATTACAGCCGTAATAAAATAAGGCTTTCGGTCTTGCCAACGCTGCGTCAAATTAATCCGTCTGTGGAAAATGCTGTTAACCGTTTGTCGCAGACTGCCGCAAATGAGCGTTTGTATCTCAGAGATATTTTTGAAAAAGAGTACGAACGCTGCAAAAGCGAACACGGGTTAACGCTTTCGGAGCTGAAAAAATGTGATAGGCGAATTTTGCCGGATATAATTCGAGTTGCTTTAGAAAAAAGACTTGAGGTAATTCCGGAAAAAAAGCATATTGACTTAATAATAAAAATTATACATGACGGTCACGGAGCAGTTGAGCTTAGAAAAAATAAGTCGGTTCGAATTTCCTGCGGCGAGCTGCTTTTTGATAATATTATAAAAGAAGAAATTTCCGTATCGGAAAAATTTCCGCATACAATTTTAGAGTTGAATCATACTATTTATTACAATGGGAAAAAATACGTTTTTTCTTGTGAAAAATACGATTATTCAACAAATATCGATAAAATTAACAAAAAGTTATTATATGGGCGATTAAGATGTGATATAATATCCTGTGATACAGTGATAAGGCATAGAGAAAGCGGAGATTTTTTTCAGCCTGTCGGAAGAAACTGTACAAAAACGGTAAAAAAGCTTTTTACAGAGTTGAAAATCCCTGTGGAAGAGAGGGGAACACGTCTTCTTATAGCAAAAGGCAGCGAGGTATTGTGGATTGAGGGAATCGGAGCATCTCAAACGGCTGTACCCACGGAACCGCAAAATCCTTATTTTGTTATTACAGTTGAGGAGTATGAAAATGAATCGGGATATTCAAGAAATTCTTATAAGTGAAAAAAGAATAGAAGAAATGGTTACTGCATTGGCTGAGCAGATAAACGAAGATTTCAAATATAAGGAAATAATTCTGGTAGGATTGTTAAAAGGTTCGGTAGTATTTATGAGTGACATTTTGAGAAAAATAAATATGCCGTGTTCCATTGATTTTATGATTGCATCGAGTTACGGTTCGGGAACTATGTCAAGCGGCGTAGTGAAGATTTCAAAAGATTTGTCTGTTGATATAGAGAATAAAAACGTAATAATAATAGAAGATATTGTTGACAGCGGAAATACTTTGAGCAGCATTATGGAACTGTTAAAAAACAGAAATCCTGCAAGTTTAAAGCTTTGTTCTTTATTGAGCAAACCTTCAAGAAGAGTAAAGGAAGTCAAGATAGATTATTTAGGAACTGAAATTCCCGATGAATTTGTGGTGGGCTACGGTCTTGATTATGATGAAAGATACCGTAATTTGCCGTACATCGGGGTACTCAAGCCTGAGATTTATCTTTGATTTTATATATAATATTACATAAATTTAAGGAGTGAAAGAGCTTTTGGATAACAATGATAAGAAAAGTTGGCGAGGCTTAGCGATTATTGGGTTTACGATATTGATGTTGCTGTTAGCTGCTTTTATTGCTATGCAGACACCTAAAGACGAACACGATTATTCGGAAATTATAGATATGTTCAAAGAGGGGACAAGTAACTCATTTTGATTTGAAAGCAGAAAGCGGAGAACTTCGTCTGACATTAAAGGACAAATCAGAAAAAATCACATTTTCTCTTGCTTATCCTCAGAGATTTCTTGACGATGTAAAAAAATATGTTGACGCTCCCGGCAGTAAGATTACTTATGATATAGAGCGTTCTGTAGACAGCGCTATTTTATGGTCTGTCATTCCCAATATAGGACTTATTATTTTTATAATTGTCATTTGGGTAATTATAATGAAACGAATGGCAGGAGGTCTTGGCGGAGATAAAGCTTTAAGCTTTGGAAAAGCAAAGGTTAAAAACTCCAGCGAAGGCGAAAAGAAAAATGTGTTTGCAGACGTTGCCGGAGCAGACGAAGAAAAAGAAGAACTTCAGGAAATTGTTGAATTTCTCAAAAATCCCGAAAAGTTCAATACTCTTGGCGCAAGGATTCCGAAAGGCGTTTTGTTAATGGGACCTCCGGGTACAGGCAAAACGCTGTTGGCAAGAGCTGTTGCAGGCGAAGCGGGCGTTCCGTTTTTCTCAATTTCCGGCTCTGACTTTGTAGAGATGTTTGTCGGCGTAGGTGCGTCCAGAGTAAGAGATTTATTTGACCAGGCAAAGAAAAACGCTCCTTGCATTATTTTTATTGATGAAATAGATTCTGTGGGCAGACAAAGAGGCACAGGACTTGGCGGCGGACATGACGAAAGAGAACAAACACTTAATCAGCTCTTGGTTGAAATGGACGGATTTGAAGCTAATTTAGGCGTTATAATGATAGCTGCTACAAACCGACCTGATATTCTTGACCCGGCTTTGATGCGTCCGGGACGTTTTGACAGACAAATTGTAGTGGGACAGCCCGATATTAAGGGCAGAGAGGAAATTCTTAAAGTTCACGCAAAGAATAAACCCCTTGCTCCCGATGTAGAACTCAAAGTTATTGCTCAGCAGACAGCCGGATTTACCGGAGCAGATTTGGAAAATATTCTTAACGAAGCCGCTCTTTTGGCAGCTCGTAAAGACAAAAAAGCAATAACAATGGAAGAAGTCGAAGAAGCTACAATTAAAGTAGTTGTCGGTACGGAGAAACGTTCTAAAGTTATGACCGAAAAGAATAAAAAAATTACGGCATATCATGAAACCGGTCATGCTATTGCTCACTATTTCTGTGAAACGCAGGACGATGTTCATCAAATTTCAATCATACCCAGAGGTTTTGCAGGCGGCTATACAATGTCACTTCCAAGCGAGGACAAAATGTATAGTACTTATATGGAGATGAAAGAAGAGATTGTTGTGCTGCTTGGAGGACGAGTAGCAGAAGCTTTGATTTTCAAAGACATATCCACAGGAGCGTCAAACGATATAGAGAGGGCTACGGATATCGCACGTTCTATGATTACCAAGTACGGCATGAGCGATAAGCTTGGACCCGTAGCTTTCGGAGAAAATTCCAACGAAGTATTTATCGGCAGAGATATGGGTCATGTAAAGAATTATTCAGAAAAAGTCGCAGCGGAAATCGATGAAGAAATTTATAAAATAGTAAAAGAAGGCTACGATAAAGTAACTGAAATTCTTACGGCTCATATGGATAAACTCCATGAAGTAGCAAAAATTTTGCTTGAAAAAGAGAAGCTTAGCGGAGAAGAATTTGCAGCTATTATGCAGGGCAAAAATTCGGCTGCCGAAAATGCCTGACGGCAGATTTTTAAAATCATAGTTAAATAGGACTTAAACTGCATCCAATAGGCAGCAACTCCTTTGGGTGCAGTTGTTATATTTAAGAGGTGTTTTATGGCTGAAAAAAACATTGTGATAAAGGGTGCCAGAGAGCATAATTTAAAAAATATAGACGTTACTATACCCCGAGATAAACTTGTTGTTATTACAGGACTTTCGGGTTCGGGAAAATCATCTCTCGCATTTGATACTATTTACGCAGAAGGCAGACGCAGATATGTTGAATCGCTTTCATCATATGCCAGAATGTTTTTAGGTCAAGTGGAAAAACCTGACGTTGACAGCATAGACGGTTTATCGCCGGCGATTTCAATAGATCAAAAGACCACTTCACAAAATCCACGTTCAACTGTTGGCACAGTAACAGAAATATATGATTATTTGAGATTGCTTTATGCAAGGATTGGTATTCCGCATTGTCCTGTTTGCGGAAAGCCCATTGAACAGCAAAGCGTTGACCAAATTGTAGAAAAAGTATTAGAATTTGAAGAAGGGACAAAATTTTTAGTTTTGTCACCTGTTGTAAAAGGCAGAAAAGGCGAACATTCGAAAATTATAGATAAGGCACGTAAAGACGGATTTGGCAGAGTGCGTGTAGACGGCGAAATTTATTCCCTTGACGACGAAATAAATATAGAAAAAAATAAAAAGCACAATATTGAAATTATTGTTGACAGATTGGTAGTAAAAAAGGGAATACGCAGTCGTTTGGCTGATTCTATTGAAACGGCTTCAAATCTTTCCGACGGGCTTATAATTATAAATGCGATAGATGACAAGGACTATTTGTTTTCTCAAAAATACGCTTGTCCCGAACATGGAATCAGTATTGACGATTTATCTCCGAGAATGTTTTCATTTAATAATCCTGCGGGAGCATGTCCAAAATGTACAGGATTGGGAGTATTAATGAAAATTGACGAATCTCTTATCATACCTGATAATACAATGACTATTCGTCAAGGCGGAATAAAAGCAAGCGGCTGGGCAATGGAAGGTTCGACTATTGCTTCAATGTATATGGAAGCACTTGCTAAAAAATATAATTTTTCTTTGGATACTCCTATAAAAGACTTGCGGGAAGATATCATGAAAAAAGTTCTTTATGGCACTGACGGAGAAAAAATTACCGTTAATCGTAAGAGTGAATATGGTTCGGGAATTTATGAAACAGCTTTTGAAGGAATAATTAACAATTTGGAACGTCGTTTTCGTGAAACCAAAAGTGCATGGATAAAGGAAGAGTTAGAATCATTTATGAGTACAACTCAATGCAGCGAATGCGGAGGCAGACGGCTTTCTAAAAACAGTCTTTCTGTAACAGTAGGCGGAATTAACATCAGCGAATTTTGCGATTTTTCGATTGAAAAAGCGATTTCTTTTTTAGATGAATTAAATCTTTCCGAGCGAGATACAAAAATCAGCGAACTTATTGTAAAAGAAATTAAATCACGCTTGAATTTTTTAAGGAGTGTGGGACTTAATTATCTCACTTTGTCACGTTCATCGGGTACTTTGTCAGGAGGAGAAAGTCAAAGAATAAGGCTTGCAACACAAATAGGTTCTTCTCTTATGGGAGTGCTGTATATTTTGGACGAGCCAAGCATAGGACTTCACCAAAGAGATAATGACAAACTAATAGGCACGTTGAAACATCTTCGGGATTTGGGAAATACTGTAATTGTCGTGGAGCATGACGAGGATACAATGTATGCAGCCGATTATATTGTCGATATCGGACCGAGAGCAGGCGTTAACGGAGGAAATCTAATTTGCAGCGGAGATATAAAAAAGATAAAAAACTGTAAAAAATCCATAACAGGACAATATCTTTCGGGTGAGAAATGCGTACCCATTCCGCAGGAAAGAAGAAAAGGAAACGGCGATATACTAACAGTAATAGGAGCATCTGAGAATAATTTAAAAAATATAGATGTTTCTTTTCCTTTAGGAACTTTTATATGTGTAACAGGAGTGTCAGGTTCAGGCAAATCTTCTTTAATTAATGAAGTTTTGTACAAATATCTTGCCAATAAGCTTAATCGTGCAAAGACGAGAGCAGGAAAGCATAAAGAAATTATTGGTATTGAACACCTTGATAAAGTAATAAATATTGACCAATCGCCTATTGGAAGAACTCCACGCTCAAATCCGGCAACGTACACAGGAGTATTTACAGATATACGAGAACTTTTTGCTTCAACAAACGACGCCAAAATCAAAGGTTATAAATCGGGACGTTTTTCATTTAATGTCCGTGGCGGAAGATGCGAATCATGCGAAGGCGACGGTATTCTAAAAATAGAGATGCACTTCTTGCCTGATGTCTATGTTCCGTGTGAAGTGTGCAAAGGCAAGAGATATAATCACGAAACTCTTGAAGTTAAATATAAAGGCAAAAATATTTACGATGTGCTTGAAATGACTGTTGACGAAGCGTTGGAATTTTTCAAAAATATTCCGAAGATATACAGAAAGATAAGTACGCTTAAAGATGTCGGACTTGGTTATATAAAGCTTGGTCAGGCGGCTACAACTCTGTCAGGCGGCGAAGCACAGCGAGTAAAGCTTGCAACCGAACTTTCCAAAAGGTCAACCGGTCGCACTATTTATATTCTTGACGAACCGACAACGGGACTGCATATTGCCGATGTCCATGTGTTAATTGACGTATTGCAGCAGCTTGTAGACAGCGGCAATACTGTTGTTGCGATTGAGCATAATATGGACTTTATTAAGACAGCCGACTATATTATAGATTTAGGTCCCGAAGGGGGCAACGGCGGCGGCACAGTTGTTATAACGGGTACGCCGGAAGAAGCTGCTGCATGCGAACACTCCTATACGGGTCAGTATCTTAAACGTATTTTTGAAAAAAGCGATACAGAAACTCCCTAAAAACATAAACTAATTCTAAAAAAATCTTGATAAGAGAGTCAAAAAATGGTATAATATAACACATGTATAATTATGTGACGTTTTGCGAAATTAAAAATAAATTCTTGTTTTAAAGAAGCGAAGCATGTTAAAGTTTTTTGTCCAACTTTTTTTCAAAAAAGTTGGCGGGTCGAGGGCAGAGCCCTCGCAGGTTATTAAGGGCGGAGCCCTTAACGGTAATCTTTCGAGAAAGGGTAGAAAAATATGATAAGAGAAAACGAGTACCGCACACATCACTGCGGTGAACTTAGAGAAAGTGATATTGGAAAAAACGTTCGTGTTGCCGGTTGGGTAGAGAATATACGTGACCACGGCGGAGTTATGTTTCTTGACATACGTGACCAGTACGGAGTAGTTCAGGTAGTTGTGCATGATGATACGTTGCTTAACGGCATTAATAAAGAGTGCACGGTTACAGTTTCGGGTAAAGTAGTAAAGAGAGATGAAGATACAATAAATCCTAAGATAGCTACCGGTACGGTTGAAGTTCATACGGATAATTTGAAAGTATTAGGCAAAGCAAAAGCAAATCTTCCTTTTGAAGTTGCCACATCTAAGGAAGTCAAAGAAGAAGTTCGCTTGAAGTATCGTTATCTTGATTTAAGAAACAAGAAGAATCATGACAATATCGTTTTAAGAAGCAACATTGTCGCTTATCTTCGTTCACAAATGGCAGAAATGGGTTTTCTTGAAATTTCAACCCCTATTTTGTCAACATCTTCACCCGAGGGGGCAAGAGATTACCTCATTCCAAGCAGAAAGCATAAGGGAAAGTTCTATGCACTTCCCCAAGCTCCGCAAATTTTCAAGCAGCTTTTAATGGTATCGGGTTTTGATAAATATTTCCAGATTGCCCCATGTTTCCGTGACGAAGATGCCCGCGCAGACCGCTCGCCGGGAGAGTTTTATCAGCTTGACTTTGAAATGGCTTTTGCTACGCAAGAGGACGTGTTTGCCGTTGCCGAACAGGTACTTTATAATACTTTCTCAAAATTCAGCGATAAAGAAGTAAGCAAGCCGCCTTTCAAAAGAATCCCATATAAAGAATCAATGATTAAATACGGTACGGATAAGCCCGATTTAAGAAATCCGCTTGTTATTACAGATATCAGCGATATGTTTGAAGAAACTGACTTTAAGCCTTTCCGTGGCAAGACAGTCCGTGCAATTAATGTTCCGAATTGTGCCGGACAGTCTAAAAGCTGGTTTAAGAGAATGGAAGAATATGCTCTGTCAATCGGTATGAAAGGCTTGGGCTATGTTAAAGTAAAAGATGACATGACATTTGACGGGCCTATTGATAAATTTCTTCCCGATGAAGATAAAAAGACGCTTATCGAAAGAACTTCGCTTGAGCCTGGCGCAGTTTGCTACTTTATAGCAGACAGCGCGGAGCTTGCTCCGAAACTTGCAGGTCAAATAAGAACGGAAGTTGCTCAAAGACTTGGCATAATTGACGAGAGCCGCTTTGAGATGTGCTTTATCGTAGATTTCCCGATGTACGAATATGACGAAGATACAGGAAACATAATTTTTACACACAATCCGTTTTCCATGCCTCAAGGCGGTCTTGAAGCATTAAACACAATGAATCCTGTTGATATTTTGGCTTATCAGTACGACATAGTGTGCAATGGCGTAGAGCTTTCTTCGGGTGCGGTAAGAAATCATGATTTAGATATAATGATAAAAGCCTTTGATATAGCAGGCTATACTGAAGAACAGCTTAAAGAAAAGTTCACAGCCCTGTATAATGCTTTCCAGTATGGTGCTCCGCCGCACGCAGGAATGGCGCCGGGCGTAGATAGAATGATTATGCTGCTTACAGGAGAAGAAAATATTCGCGAAGTAATTGCTTTTCCAATGAACAGCAATGCTCAGGACTTGCTGCTTGGTTCTCCGGGAGAGGTAACGGAACAGCAGCTTAGAGAAGTACACATCAAATTAAGATAATGCCGAAAGGAAAATTATTATTATGGTAACACATGAAGATGTCCTTGCCATTGCAAGACTTTCAAAGCTGTATATTTCCGATGAAGAGCTTGACGAAATGACAAAGGCAATGGACGATATTATAAAATTTGCCGATACAATTAACAACGCTGCCGAAGAGGGAGTAGAGTTCGATAATATTAACAATCTTTCAAACGCGTTCAGAGAAGATGAAATTGTTCCGTCTTATGACAGAGAAGAAATCTTAAAAAATGCTAACGATATTGACGAGGGACATTTCCTCGTTCGCAAGAGGGTGTAAACAATGGCAGAGGGAAAAATTAAATATTACAGCAAAATGCTTGAAACAAAAGAAATCTCTTGCAGCGAACTTACCGAAAGCTTTTTGACGGCAATAGAAAATGCCAACAGTGACCTTAATGCTTACGTAAAAGTGACGCCTGAAACAGCAATGGAAACGGCTAAAGCCGTAGACGAAAAAATTGCTCGCGGAGAAAAGCTTGCTCCGCTTGAAGGTATTCCGATGACCCTGAAAGACAACATTTCAACAAAAGAAATTGAAACTACTTGTTGTTCTAAAATTTTAGGGGGATACAAACCGATTTATAACGCTACTGTATGGGAAACACTTTCTGCATCGAATGCAGTTTTACTTGGCAAGACCAATATGGACGAATTTGCAATGGGTTCGTCTTCTGAAACTTCGTGTTTTGGCGGTGCGTCTAATCCTCATAACATTGACCATGTAGCCGGAGGAAGCTCGGGCGGAGTTGCTTCGGCAGTCGGCGGAAACATTGCGGTTTACGGACTTGGTTCCGATACGGGCGGTTCTATAAGACAGCCGGCAAGCTTTTGCGGTATTGTCGGACTTAAACCGACATACGGCGCAGTTTCAAGATTCGGATTGATTGCGTATGCGTCAAGTTTTGACCAAATAGGTCCGATTACTACAACTGTTGAAGATGTTGCGATTGTATTTGACGCTATTTCAGAATATGACAAAATGGATTCCACCAGTCAGGGCAGAAAGGGCGAGCCTACCGTTAATTCATTAAAAAATGATATTAAAGGTATGAGAATCGGTATTCCAAGAGAATATTTAGACGGAATAAAGGACGAAGTTCGACTTGCTGTCGAGAATGCGTGTGAAGTTTATCGTTCATTAGGAGCGGAGATTGTTTATTTTGATTTACCGGCACTAAAATACGCATTGCCTGTTTATTATATTTTAGCTTGTGCGGAAGCCTCGTCTAACCTCGGCAGATATGACGGAATAAGATACGGTTACAGAACCGAATCTTATAAAGACGTAAATGAGATGATTTGCAAAACGAGGAGCGAAGGTTTCGGTGCAGAGGTAAAAAGACGTATTCTTCTTGGTACTTATGTGCTTAGCGCAGGTTATTACGATGCTTATTACAAGAAAGCACAGAATCTCAGAGGTTCTATCGTAAATGCGTTTAAAAATGCTTTTCAAAACTGCGACGTTATCCTTGCGCCTACAGTGCCCATGACAGCCTTTGAAAAAGGAAATGCAATAAGCGACCCGATTGAAACATATCTTACCGATATATGCACAGTTCCCGTAAACATCGCAGGACTTCCGGGAGTTAGTGTTCCCTGCGGATTTGACGGAAAAGGTCTGCCGATAGGAATGCAGTTAATAGGCAATACTTTCTGTGAAAGCCGTATTCTTAATGCGGCGTGGCAGTTTGAAAATGCCGTTGGTTCCGAAGTATTTAAATCATCAAAATACGGCGTAAAGATATAAGGGGGTAAAAATCAATGAAATATGAAATGGTTGCAGGTTTTGAAACACATATCGAGCTTGCTACAAACACTAAGATTTTTTGCTCCTGTACAACGGAGTTCGGGGCAGATTCAAACACACACTGCTGCCCAATTTGCATAGGACTTCCGGGAACTTTGCCAAAGCTTAACAGGCAGGCAGTAAAATATGCTATTATGGCAGGTTTGGCGACAAATTGTGAAATTGCCAATATATCAAAAATGGACAGAAAAAATTACTGTTATCCCGATTTGCCCAAAGCGTATCAGATTTCCCAATATGACAAACCGCTTTGCGAGCATGGTTATGTTCAGTTAAGCAACGGTAAAAAAATCAGACTTACAAGAATTCATATAGAAGAAGACGCCGGTAAGCTGATTCATAAGCGAGGCGATACTTACATTGACTATAACCGCGGCGGAGTGCCGCTTATTGAAATTGTTTCCGAGCCTGATATTCGCTCTGTAGAAGAGGCAAAAGAATATGTGGAAAAGCTTCAGCAAATTATGCGTTATATAGGTATCTCAGATTGTAAAATGCAGGAAGGCAGCATGAGATGCGATGTTAATATTTCTGTCCGTCCGGTGGGAAGCGAGCAGTTGGGAACAAGAACTGAAATCAAGAACATGAATTCTATAACTTTTATAGGCAAAGCTATGGAATACGAGTTCGGCAGACAGGTAGATTTAATTGAATCTGGCGGTAAAGTCGAACAGCAAACTCTTCGTTATGACGATGTTACAAATACAACTTCCTCAATGAGAGGAAAGGAAGACGCTAACGACTACCGTTATTTCCGTGACCCTGATTTGGTAACTATCAGCGTAACAGATGAAGAAATTGACGAACTTCGAGCTAAAATTCCGGAACTTCCGTTCCAAAAGCAGGAGCGTTATGTGTCAGAAATGGGATTAAACGAAAAAGACGCTCAAAATATAGCTAAATACAGAAAGATTGCCGAGTTTTTCGAAACAGCTTCAAAAGGTATAAAAAATCCCAAGACAGCGGCAAATTTTATTATTGGTCAAATATTCCGCAGGCTTGAAACAGAATCTGATAAGGAAGAATTTAATATTGCCGTGACAGCCGAACAGCTCAGAGAATTGATAGAACTTCTTGACAGTGGAAAAATTCGCAATAATCTTGCAAAATCGACATTAGAGAAAATGCTTGACACGGGAAAGAGTTTTTCGGAGTTTATTTCCGAAAGCGATTTGGCAGGCATGGACGAAAACACATTGAACGAGCTTTGTAAAAAAGCAGTTGAAGCGAATCCGAAAGCTGTTGCCGATTATCGAAACGGAAAGCAAAAAGCGTTGAAGTCTATTGTTGGCTTTGTCATGAAAGAAAGCCGCGGCAGAGCCGATGCCGCAGCGGCAGAAGCAAAGATACTTGAATTGATAGGCTAAGATAAGCTAATAAAAAAGCGGCATTGATGTTAATTTCAATGCTGCTTTTTTGAGAAAAGCTTTTGTATTCGGCGTAAATAAACTTTTTAGATTTATGCAGTATATAGTTCAATAAAAAACGACCATTTTGAACTGTCAAAATTAGTATGTCTTTATATAAACTCCCCAATTTTATTTATTATAATTCATCTTATTGAAAAATCAAGTTTTATGTGATATAATAAACATTAAAGTGAGTTGTTGTCAAGTTTTGTCTGTTTATGGTTGTTGGAGGATATTTTATGAAAAAACTGTGCAAATTATGTTTTGGCATTTTTGCAATTTTACTTTTGATAATATGTTCAGGCTGCGCAGGCACTGAGTATTCCGTAAAGGATTTTACAAATGTGACAGTTGTAGGCTATTCGGAGCATGGCACGCTGGCGATAAAAGTTAACGATGAAGCAATCAATCAAATATATGCCGGCGGTAAAAAAGACAAGACTGCGGCGCTCCGTTTTGCCGAAACTTTTAAGTTCGCTTATGATGGACAGAATGACGAAGACCCTTACTTTTCGAACGGTGACGTTGTGACAATTAATGTTACTTATGACGAAAGTATGGCTAAATCTTTGGGAGTTAGCTTTTCGGATTCGTCTTTTGACTATACGGTTGAGGGCTTGGAAGATAAAATGGAAACAAGTCCGTTTGAGGGATTGAGTGTAAAATTCAGCGGAGTTGCTCCATATGGTTCGGTACAGCTTGACAAATCCAACTGTCTTCAGTATGTTATTGACAATGTTACTTTTTACTGCGATAACTATGACCTTTCGAATGGAGATAAAATAGTTGTCAGGGCAGAATATAACGCCGAAATAGCTGAGAAAAACGGTTATGTCTTCACCGAAGATGTAAAGAAATACACAGTTGTAGGTCTGCCAAAATATGTAAAAACGATGTATGACGTTACGTACTCTAATGTGACAGCCAAAATGCGTTATATGGCAGAATCGTACCTTTCCGAAGATAATACTTCTTACAAGTCGCTGAAATGGTATTTTGGCGATGAGGATACAGACACTGATTCGGATACAGATACCGAAGAACAAGCAGTTTATCCTTACGATGAGTATTCCGAAGACCAAAACGATGCGAATGAGGAAGATTTAGAAGAAAATTCTGAAGAAGATGAAAATAACGTATTTGCAAGTTTTGGCAGTTTTGAAGATGATTCAGATAAAACTTCGTCTAAAAAGAAAAAGAAACTGTCCGATATACAGAAGCTTAAAAAAGATTTTGTATTGTCTAACTTTAGAGCAAGTTTTGAATATACGCCTGTAGAATGTTATTATTCATTAAATCAACTCCAGTACAGCGATAACATATTTACAGCTGTGTATAAAGTTAAAGGAACTTTCGTGTGCGAAGAATCTAACGGTTCGGGATATTTGAAGCCGGGAGATACGGTTGTCGGGGAGTTATATTTAATAGCCTCGCTCAATGGCGGAAGCGTTGATATAAAGAACAATCTTTTTTATGAAGATTCTGTTTTGACTAATTTTCACTCGTATTCGGTTCATAGTGTTGAGCAATATGAGAATGTTACAAGCGAAGTGTTTGGAAGCACTGACTATTTGGTAGAACATCTTGATTATTATGAAGATGCCGATGCATATGATGATTTTGTAAAGAAGCTTGAAACAAAAACTAAGAAAAGGGAAGACGCTCACATAACTATTGATACTTCTACGGATACCGAATCTAAGAAAAAGCGTGAAAATTCTTCCGAAGAAGAAACAGATACAGATACAGAAAATGTTGACGAAAATAATGACGAGAACGGTTATATTGACGAGTACGGCAACTGGTATAACCAAATGGGTGACGATTCGTACGATTATGATAATGGTAACTATGATGATGCGTACGGTTACGATGAACAATACGATGAACAGGGATATTTGTACTGATTTTTATAAATTTTATGATTTTACACAAAATTTATAATATGTTCATTTGAATTAAAAATCTAAATGTGTTATAATTAACATGGTTGTATAAGATTAAATTCATTGTTAGGATGTGTAATGATAATGATAAACGGTGTTTGTTTAAAAAATGCGATTATTTCCGGAGCTAACAACATTAGCAAGAACAAGTCAAAGATTGATGATTTGAACATTTTTCCGGTACCTGACGGCGATACGGGCACAAATATGTCAATGACTATCAATTCGGCTTTACCTGTTCTTCAGGATTTGGAATGCAGCGATGTTGCTGTAGTTTCCGAAAAAACGGCGTCTGCTTTGCTTAGAGGTGCGAGAGGAAATTCCGGTGTTATTTTATCCTTGATTTTCAGAGGTTTTTCCATTGGGCTTAAGGAAAAAGAATCAGCGGACGGAAAAGACTTGGTTGATGCTCTTGGACGAGGTGTAGAAGCTGCATATAAAGCAGTGATGAAGCCGACAGAAGGTACTATTCTTACAGTTGCCCGTATGGCTTTTGAAGCAGGCAGCGAGATTGTTGCGACAGAAAACGACCCTGTAATTGTGTGGGAAACCATGGTAAAGGCAGCTAAAGAGGCACTTGAACTAACTCCCGAACTTTTGCCCGTTTTGAAAAAGGCTAATGTAGTCGATGCCGGAGGAAAAGGTTTGTGTACGATATTTGAAGGTATGCTGTCTGTTTTTAGAGACGGACAAATAGTTGAATATGTACAGACCGATGATGAAAAGAAAAATTCAGACGAAGATTACTTCCGTTCGGCAGCCGCACAATTTGACGATGATATAACATACACATATTGTACTGAATTTATAGTAGGAAGAGATTCGGAAATCTTAAAGAATCCTCAGGAGCTGAGGGATTTTCTTCAAACGATAGGCGATTGTGTTGTTGTTGTTGACGATGATGAAATAATCAAAGTGCATGTGCATACAGAGAATCCGGGTGATGCTTTGCAGGCTGGATTGGGATTCGGTCAGCTTCTTACAGTTAAAGTAGAGAATATGAAAGAACAGCATAGAAAAGCTGCCGAAGCCGAGGAGAAAGCAAGAGAAAAAGATGACGAAGAAAAAGAAGAGCTTATTGTTCAGGCTCCTGTTGAAGAAATTGGCTTTGTAGCGGTTGCTGCCGGAGAGGGATTAACCGAATTATTTAAAGACTGCGGATGTACCCATGTTGTGAGCGGCGGTCAATCTATGAACCCGAGTACAGAGGACATTATGCGAGCTGTGCTGGCTACTCCTGCAAAAAAAGTAGTTGTTTTGCCAAATAACAAAAATATTATTATGGCAGCAGAACAAGCGGTGCCTTTGATTGGCGACAGAGAGGTAGTTGTACTTCCAACAAAAACAATTCCGCAGGGACTTTCGGCTTTGCTTGCTTATGATTCCGATTTGGCAGTATCTGTTGCTATTGATGTTATGAGAGATTCATTCAAAAATGTGCAGACGGGTCTTGTAACATTTGCCGCAAGAGATTCAGAGTTCGGTAATCATAAAATTAGGGAAAATGATATTATAGCTCTGGAAAACGGTAAACTTACTATTACCGAAAAAGACATTGTAAAAGCTGCGATAAAAATTACAAAAACGCTTGTTTCAAGAGATTCGTCTTTTATCACTGTTATAAGCGGAGAAGGAGTTTCGCAGGAACAAGCAGATAAAGTAGTCGAAACGCTGACAGCAAAATATGGACGTGATATGGAGATTACGTATGTAAACGGTGGTCAGCCTGTTTACTATTTTATAATTTCTGTTGAGTAAACATTATTAAAAAAATTAAGTGAAAGCTAAGTTTGTCAAGTTTTCTCTTGTTTTATATAGTATATAGTTATTGAAAAAGGTTGATTGTATTGGCTTCACTCTATGATATACCAATAGAAAACATAAACGGCATCGGCACTAAGCGTGGGCAGCTTTATCGTAAGCTGGACATCGACACTGTCGGTGCCCTTGTGCGAAATTTCGGATATAACTGCCGGAGAAACTTATTGTATTAAAGCTATGGTAAGTACTCCTGTAAAAGAACATCGTATTAACGGAGGAAAACTTCTTTATACCACAAGATTGTCCGACGGAGTAAATTTTTTAAGGCTTGCTTTTTTTAATAATCAATACATTAAATCCATGTTAAAAGAAGGGGAAGAGTATTACTTTTACGGTAAAGTAACGCTTTCGGGCGGCTTAAAAGAAATGATTAATCCGGCATTTGCAAGAATAACGGCAGGAAATACAATTCATCCGATTTACAGCCAAGTTATGGGTCTTACTACAAAGCAAATAGAGTCGTCTGTAAGAAAAGCCCTAAACATGCTTCCTGAGAAGATTATCGACACAATACCGGAAAATATACTCCAAAAATATGAATTAATTGACTTAAAAAGCTCAATTATAAAAATACATTTTCCCGATACTCAAAAAGATATAGACGCAGCTCGAAAGAGATTAATATTTGAAGAATTACTAATTCTTGTATTGGGTTTGAGTTCTTTAAAAAATACTGCTTCTGCTAAATCGGTAATAAATATGACTGATGATTATACTCAAGAGTTTCTTGAATTGCTGCCGTTTAATTTAACAAATGCACAGTATTGTGCGATAAATGATTGTATCGGAGATATGCTGAATGCAGAACGGCCGATGAACAGACTGATACAGGGCGATGTTGGCTCGGGAAAAACTATGGTAGCTGCTGCGGCATCTTACGTTTGTATAAAGAACGGTTATCAAGCGGCGATTATGGCTCCGACTGAGATTCTTGCAGCGCAGCATTTTTCGACTTTTGAAGAATTATTTAAAAATACAGATATAAAAATCAGGCTCCTGACAGGTTCAATGAATGCAAAACAAAAAAGAACAGTACTTTCGGAGCTTGAGGACGGAAGAGTTAATTTGATAGTTGGAACACATTCGCTGATATCAGAAAATGTGACATTTTTGAAATTGGGATTAGTAGTAACAGATGAACAGCATCGTTTTGGAGTTCGGCAGCGTTCGGATTTGTTGTCCAAAGGTAAAAATCCGCATTTAATGGTAATGTCGGCAACACCTATTCCACGAACGTTGGCTTTAATTATTTACGGTGACTTAGATATTTCTATAATTGACGAATTACCTCCGGGACGGCAAAAAGTGGATACTTTTTTAATTGATGATTCAAAAAAATCTCGTGCCTATGGATTTCTTGCCAAGCATATAGAAGAGGGCAGACAGTGCTACATAGTTTGTCCGGCTGTGGAAAATACAGAAACGGGACTAATAGGTGTAGAAGAATATGCCGAAAAAATACAAAACACTGTATTTAAAAATTATAAAGTTGGAGTTTTGCATGGGAGAATGAAACCGAAAGATAAAGATGAGATTATGAGCGGTTTTGTCAGAGGTGAAATTGATATTCTTGTATCTACGACTGTAATAGAAGTTGGCGTAAATGTTCCTAATGCAGTTATAATGATGATAGAAAATGCCGAAAGATTCGGATTATCGCAGCTTCATCAGTTAAGAGGACGAGTTGGAAGAGGAGAGCATAAATCTTATTGTATATTGGTTTCAAATGCAAAAGGAGAAGAGGCGCAAAAGCGGCTGAGAGTTATGTGTTCAACCGGCGACGGATTTAAGATAGCCGATGAAGATTTGCGTATTAGAGGTCCAGGAGATTTCTTCGGGTCACGTCAGCACGGTCTGCCGGAATTGAAGATTGCAAATCTTGTTGAAAATGTTAAGCTTCTTCAAGATGCGCAGGCTGCCGCAAAAGAAATTCAAAGCGAGTATTCCGATTTGACGAATCCCAAATATCGAGGTTTGCGAGCAGAAGTCAGAATGTTGTTTCGAAGTGTCGGGCAGCAGTTAAATTAAAATGAAATTAAAAGGAGATAAAAAATGTTGTTAAAACGAATTACAGCAATTTTTTTGACTGTGATATTTGTCATGTCGAGTTTTTGTTGTTTAACGGCTAAAGCGGCAACATTTAATGCTGACGTTGATACAAAATGCAAAGCTATTTACTTGTTGAATATTGATACGGATACTTTAGTTTACGAAAAGGATTCTTCTAAAAAAGTTTTTCCGGCATCAACGACAAAAATTATGACATATATTGTGTCTGTGGAACACATTAAAGATTTAAAAGGAACAAAGATTACTGTAGAAAAAGATGTGCTTGACAGATTGATTGGCACGGGAAGTTCTTTATCGGGATTGGAATATTTTGTAGGTCAATCTGTAACTGCATACGATTTGCTGAATTGTTTGATGATAAAATCAGGTAATGATGCGGCAATGCTGCTTGCATATTATATAGGCGAAGGTTCTATTCAAACCTTTGTTGATATGATGAACGATAAAGCGGAAACACTGGGGTGTAAAAATACGCATTTTATGAATCCGCACGGACTACATGATAAAGATCATTATACAACAGCCGAAGACCTTGCGATTATGACACGTTATGCTCAGACGCTGCCTGAATTTAACGATATAACAAATCGAGTATCGGCGTATATTTCCGTTGATAAAGCCAAGGAATATCCTCTGGTAACAACAAATTATATGATTGACGAGATACGAGGCGGAAATTATTATTATGAATATGCCAAAGGTGTAAAAACAGGCACTACCGACGAAGCAGGTTATTGTCTTGTTTCGACAGCCACAAAAGGAGGGTACACTTATTTATGCGTAGCTTTGGGAGCAGCCTCTGTTGACAATAACGGAAAAGAAATAGAGGACAATGGTGCAATGCAGGACAGCAAAGCATTGTATGAGTGGGCTTTTGAGAATCTCGAATTAAAAAATGTCATTAACGAGCAAACTCCGGTTTGTGAAATACCTGTTTCTTTGGCATGGAATCAAGATACATTACAATTAATTCCCGAAGGAAGCTTTTCAGCTATTTTGCCAAAGGACGTTGAAGCATCAAGTATTGATATTTCAGCAGATATTCCCGGGTCAGTTACTGCTCCGGTCATAGAGGGAAATAAAATTGGAACTGCAACTGTTAGTTATGCAAATAAAAAGCTTACGGAAGTCAATTTGATTGCGGCTGAAACGGTTGAACGCAGTAAAATTTTATATTTTTTATACACCGCTAAAAAGATAATACAGTCTAAATGGATGATTTTAGCTGTTTCAATTTTAGTTTTTCTGTTAATAATATATATTATTATTGCATTGATGTACAATATCAGCAGAGATAAAAAAAGGAAGAATAGAAAGAAAAACAAATCTTCAAGAAAGTAAGATAAAAAAGAATTGTATATATGAGGTTCTTGGATAATAAAAATAACAAAAGAAGGACACAGTTTTTTACCTGTGTCCTTTTAATTTTTTAGAAAACAAATATTTTAATGTTTGCGTGGTCTTGGTTTACGAGTACCGCAGGCACATACACCGACATATTCCTGATTTACCTTACCGCAACTTGGGCAAGACCATTCGTCATATTCCGAAGCATCTACGAATTTACGCTGTGAACGGGTACCGTTTTTTACAATCTCCGACTCTCCGCCGCTGTTTTTATTTAAAAACTTTTCGGAGAAGCTTTTCTTTTCACCGGATTGTTGAGAAGATTTCCGGTCATGTTTGCTTGAGCGAGTATTTCTTGACTTGGGCGGCGGTGTTCTTTTGCTGTCCTGCCTCTTTTCTGCACCGATTGAAGGGGGATTAGGAGGATTATCAGGCGTTCTGAATCTTCCGATAGGTCTTTGGTGTTGTGGCTGAGCAGGAGGAGCAGGAGAAACGGGGGGAATAGGAGAGGGAGAAGGCGCATTGCGCATTGCTGCTTTCGGCTGTGGTTCTTCAAACTTTTTGAAATATGTGGGAGAAGAGTCAACCTTTGATTCGTTTATACTTTGTTGAGATACAGAAACTTCGGGCTTGACGTAAGTGCCGTACCCTTGCTGTGGTTTGTTATTTTCTGACTGATAATTATTACTTTCGACAGGCTGACTTACGTAATAAGCATTCTCTTTCTTTTTGTCTTTTTCAGGAGAAATGTCTTCAAAAAGAGAGAAGTCATATTCCGAAGAAGAATCCTGTTTTTTGTAATCTATATCGAGCATCACAGTCGGGGGAGCATCTTTTTTCTTATATTCCAAATCAAGCATTACAGTTGGGGATGGGGAAGGACTTTCGGACTTTTTATAGTCGAGGTCAGGCATTACAGTTGGAGATGGAGAAGGACTTTCGGACTTTTTATAGTCGAGGTCAAGCATTACTGTCGGGGTGGGCTCGGCTTTTTTTTTTTTCGAAGAAGATTTTTTCGCTATGGAAGAACCCTTATCCGGCGTGAAACCGGAAGCACTAACATTTTGTTGCTTTTGCCTTGACACAGAAGCCTTTTGAACGAAATCAGCTTTCTGAGCTTTAGCAGAGAAGAACATATCGTCATCATCTTCGTTGTGCGTTCCATATGGGGACGCTGATACGGCAGAACTAACAGACGATATAGGCAACTCGGGTTTAGTTTCAACTTTCGGCTCCGGTTTGGATTCAATTTCAATCTTTGGCTCAGGTTCAGGCTCGGGTTTAGGCTTAGATTCAAATGTTTCAAACGAATATGTATCCTCTGACTTCTCTGCGGATTCATCGGAAGTTGTTTTTGTTTCGGCAAAATTATCAAGAAAAGCTGTATAATCTTCTTGTTGAGCAGATGACGCTTCCGATTCGGAACTTTTTTTCTGAACGTTTTCCTGTTCTGCTTGGCTATTAGACTTATCATCGTCATAACCGAAAGAAAGACCGAGATTAAGTTCAATACCCTGTTCCATTTCATCGGTCATAAAGGACGGGAACGATGACTTACCGGAAGCAGCAGCCGTTTCGGTACTTGCATCATCAATTAACAAAGAAGTTTCGTTTTGAGCATGAGAAGACATATCATCAGCATTACCGGCGGCATTATTCTTTTGCAAAGGCGACAAAACAGGAGCGGCAATAGGTTTAGCTGCCGGAGGATTATTTACCACAAATTTTGGTTTTTGCTCATAAACAGGCTCGGCTTCTTCCTGGATTCCCAAGTCCTTTCTATATTGAGCAAATGGATCTCTTTTATTCTTCTTCAAGAACTCGTCAGCGAAAGTAAGCTGTTTTGCCTCATGGATACCATAATCAAATTTCTGTTCCATGACAGGAGCAGACTTTTGAGGAGCTTCGGGCTTTTTTTGCGGATTATACTTGTAGTAAAGATCTTCGCTTTTTCCTTTGCCTTTGCTTTCCTTGCCACGGTTGAATAAACCGCGTCTTTTTTTTGGTGCATTTCCTTCGTCCATTCCCTGCACAGCGGCTTTTTCCATAGATTGCGATTGATTCATAGCCGCAACTTTACGGATTACCTTTTGACTTTGGAAAGGCGAAGCATGAGATTCGGCTTCTTTTGCCCAATTCCCTATCTGACCAAGTGAAACAAACGATTTCATAACGCTGATAAATCCGATAATTCCCACGAGCAGCCCTACGCCCGCAATTACGAGCCATGCGCCCGCATCATAGCTTTCCGTATGAAGATACTGGAACACACCCACTATAGCGACTATCAAACCAGCGCCGATAAAAGAAAGACTAAGTACCATAGAACTTGTAATTTCCTTTTTCTGCGCATCATACATAGCATTTGCTATCGAACTGGGATTTCCAACGGGATTTTGTTTCGGTGATTTCTTACTCACATGATTCCCTCCTAATGTTTTCAGATATATATAGATAATTATATACCATTTTTACAGGAATTTCAATATTTATAAAGTTATTTTATTCATTTCACGTAATTTTTGGTAAAATACATAAAATCAACAAGAAATTTATGGTTTATTCAACAAGAAAATTTTTTATTTTGATTGTCTATGTCAATTATTTAAAATATTGATAAACTTGACAGCGAATCATACCATTGTAAAGTTTTCGTCTTTTGTCGGCACGTCTGCCAAAAAATTTCTCAAAATCGTCCTCTGGAGAAATAATGGTGTATCTCCAACCTTGTCGCCGATAAAACTTTTCTCCCATGATACGGTAAATCGTTTCGGCAGAATTAAGATCGAGCAGCCGTTCACCATAAGGTGGGTTACATATAATTACCGCACTGTCAAAGTTTTCCGAAAAATCTGCAATATCACGTTTTGAAAAGGTTAAATATTCGGCAACGCCTGCTTTTTCAGCATTTTGTTGAGCGACGGCGAGGGCGTTTTCGTCAATATCATAGCCGTAACCATGAAAAACGGTATTGATACGAATTTCATTTTCTGCCAGTATTTTTTCGTCAGACCAAATTTTTTTATCGGGGAAATGCCAATCCTCCGAAACGAATTTCCTTTTTGAATTTGGAGGAATGCGAAGAGCCTTTTGCGCAGCCTCAATCAAAATAGTTCCCGAACCGCAGCAAGGGTCAATAACGGTATCATCATAATGAACTCGCGAGAGGTCAACAAGAACGGCGGCAAGAGTTTCTTTTAGAGGAGCATCGTTTGAGTTGGCTCGATAACCTCGCTTGTGCAGAGGTTCGCCGCTTGTGTCAATCATAATACAAGCCTCGTCTTTCAGTAATAGAAAGCGAATTTTAAATACAGCTCCTGTTTCTTGAAAATAATCATGGTGATAAACAGTTTTCAGCCGTTCAACAATAGCTTTTTTTATTATAGACTGGCAGTCGGAAACGCTGCGCAGGGCAGAGGATAAACAACTGCCGGCAACAGGAAATTTTCCGTTCTCGGGAATAAAATTTTCCCAAGGGATTTTTTTTACTTCACAAAAAAGTTCGTCAAAGCTTTTTGCAATAAATCTTCCTGTTAAAAGCAAAATCCTTTCGGCAAAACGGGAACGTATGTTTGCGCGCGCAAATATGGAGTCATCTCCGTCAAAAAAAACTCTGCCGTTTTCTGCTTTTACATTTTCTGCGCCTATATATTTAAGCTCGTCGGAAAGAAGTTTTTCCACACCCATTAAGCATGGGGCGACGAAATTATATTTATTCATAACAACAATCCTTTAGAATTTTAAATAAAAAAATTGTTTTTAAAGACTGTACTAAAAGTCCCTAAACATAACATAATTGATTATACAATAAAAACAACGAATTTTCAAGGAAAATTTTAGCAGAAAACTATAATGTTCAGAAAAAACAATAATAGTTTTTATAATAAAAAAGGCGGATAGATTTGTATCTATGCCGCTTTTATTTAAAAGTTAATTTTAAATAAGATTTAAGAATTTCCTACTATTTTCTCATGATAAGCAATCCACGTTTTGTGGTCATCTAAAACAGCCTGCGAATCGCTGAAAACAATGGCTTTCAACAGAGCTGCCGATCTTGCCTGTGAATTAATGGATTTGTTGGGATTAAACTCAATATCTGTAAACCAAGTATACGGTTCAAGAGCTGTCTTTAGTTGTTCGCTTGAGAAAGAGCCAAGAACACTTTTTATATAAATAAAATCATAAAAAGCCGTTTTAGGTTCCAATTCCCATCTTACAGAATCGCAGTCAAATGCGATTAATTTGCCTGATGATTTTAACCTTTCGTCACGCTTCGCATCTTTTGGGGAAACGTCAAGCAAATCACGATACGGACCGCCTTTTTCAAATACCTTGCTTGACTGGAAAATACATTCAAGCAATACACCGTCCAATTTAAGATTAAATGCACTAAGTGATTTTCCAAATTCGTCAAGTGATTTTGTTGATATTTCAAGAGCTGTTTCACCATATTTTTTCATTATTGCGTTGTGAAGAGCGGCAATGTTTTTTTGTTTTTGAGATACGGCAAAGCCGCCGCTCCACTCAAACTCAAAATCACATTTTATCACACGTCCTTTGTGATATGCCCACGCAGGTCTTAATGCCATAAATATCTCTTCTTTTTTAGATATTAAAAAATCACTATCCACAACTTAAGCATTTTTTGAGTAAAGCGGTACTGCAAAGAATGCAGGAATGGAGCGACAAAACGTCTGCCACAAAATTTGTATTTTTCCTTAGGTTGTGGATATTGATTAAAAAATATTAAAGGGACGCATATTAAATTCTACCTACGTCCCTTTTTTTATCTCAAATCGCCTTGAAAACGAATCAACAACACTAATTCTATTATGCGTGCAAACAGAAAATGTTGCTGTAGCTGTTCATATCAACAAATTTCTGATAAAAGAGTTTCTTAGTATGCAGTGTTATTTCAATACTTTGCTGATTCATTTCGGTAACTTTTGCTTTAAGCTTTTCGGAAGATTCCTGATTAAAGCCTTTAAAATAAGCAAGCGTAACATGAGGAGTAAGAAAAGGATAAGGACACAATTTTATTTGGTCAATCAAGCTGTAAAGCTCCTGCAATTTGTCCCATTCTTTCGCATCTTCGGGAATAAGAGTAAGCACTAAGCTTGTGTTTACCATATTTATGATAAAATTAGACTTCATTTTAATTTTTTCAGATGATATCGGATATTTTCTTAAAAGCGAAATCAATTTTATTTCATTGTAAAACACTTCCGATGAAATGCTGTCAAGACTATCCGAAGCGCCTAAATCGTGCAATGTCACATGATAAGTATCAGCAGCAAGCTTTTGACAAAAACATTCGGAAGAAGATTTATACAACTCGTCCGTAAGAGCCGCCAGTTGCGATTTGTAACGATTGCCCAAGTTAAAAACAACGGTATCTCCAAAAAAAGGCTTAAAGCTATTATCCGAATTTACTTTTTGACACACTCTGCCGTTGGGAACAAAATCTCCTTGTGCGATTTGAAGTTCAGCCTGCTGATAATTTATTCTTTTCAAAAAGTCCGAATACTTTTCCATAGAGTATTATCTCCTTAATGAAAAATCAATCCTCCAACTCCGATTCCAAAACGCCGTAATCGCCGTTATCCCTGATATATACAACACAAATCTTATCAGTTTCGGCATTTAAAAACATAAAGAATTTGTGATTTACCATGTTCATGCGTAAGATAGCTTCATCAACAGACATAGGTTTGAGAGAAACGGTCTTTTTTCTAAGAACCTCATAGGTAACTTCTTCCTGAACTTCCTCGTCCTCGACAACTTCGGCAGCTTCTTCTTCG
>CACWIU010000037.1 GCA_902761025.1 uncultured Ruminococcus sp.
GTAGTTACTGTCGAAGTGCCTACGACAGCTCCTGCCGACGTAGCTATTGCGTCTGCAAGCATAGCTTTCTCTATTTTGGGAAGATTGCCGTTTTCGTCAAGATAACCCGCTTTATCAGCCGCTCCGATTAAAGTGCCGATTGTGTCAAACATATCTACCATTAACAAAGTAAGCATTGTTGCAATTAACGACGCCGCCGGAGCCGCAAGCAATTCCCCAAAACTTACAAAACATTTGCCGAACATCGAAAAATCTAAATACGGCAGCCAACTTGTCGGAGCCGTTACACCCATTTCAATGTTAAATGCAAACTGGCATATACAGCCTACTATAGATGTTGCTATCATTGATATAAATAATGCTGCCGGTACTTTTGCAACTACTAAATAAATTGTAAGCAACAATCCAAAACAAGCCAAAAGAACTGTCGGTGATGAAAAATTTCCTAGACCAATAGTTGTCGCCGCCGATAATTCTCCAACTACTATTCCGGCGTTAACAAAGCCGATAAGCGCTATAAATAAGCCGATTCCCGCTCCGATAGCCTTTTTTAAACTTACGGGTATCGCTTTTACTAACGCTGTTCTTGCTCCCGTTACGGTTAGCAGAATGAAAAATACTCCGGCAATAAACACTGCCGAAAGCGACGCTCCTGCCGACAGTCCGAATGCTCCGCAAAGAGTATAAGAAAATACTGCGTTTAATCCAAGTCCCGGAGCTTGTGCCATAGGATAATTTGACAGCCACCCTATTAGCCATGTGCCTAACGTAGCTCCTATACAAGTCGCCGTAACAACTGCCGTATCCGCCATGCCTGCCGGTGAATTCTGTCCCAAAATTGCCGGATTCAAAAAAATAATGTACGCCATTGCAAAAAATGTTGTCAATCCTGCAATTATTTCAGTCCGCACATCTGTGCCATGTTCTTTAAGTTTGAATAACTTTTCCATGGATTTACCCCTTTTATTAAATTTTATTAAAACCAAAAATATTTTCTTTTTAATATCCATATTATCAAAATATGTATCGGATAGACTGCGTAAAAAAAGTATTTCATAAATTTGCCTTTTATAAACCCTCGCTGTCCGTTGTACATCGCTATAAAAATAAATGCCGGAACCGCTTTCCATGCCGCATGAGTTATACACGAGCCTATAAAACACACGGCAATACGCCTTTCACGCAAAAGATACAGCAAAAATATAAATGCCATTCCAAACGCTCCGTAATCTGCCCTCAAAAACCAACTGATTATAAATAATGCTCCAAGCGCAAAAATACAGCGCGTTGGCTTTTCCCGAAGTCGTTCGTATATACATATTGACAAAAAGCCCAAAAATAATGTGAAAAATACATTTTGACTGCCAAAGTAAAAAATAGTGTTGTTATGTTCAAGATTCCACGGTATCTCCGAAATTAGAGCAAATGCAAATAAATTTACTCCATATTTAAAACGGCTGCGAGTGTAATATGTTCCCTCGGCAATCAAAAAACAATAAATAGGAAACGCCGTTCGTCCTATTAGTCTGAATATCCCATAAACCGAACAGTTAAATTCGGGTACAGAAAAAAATACTTCGTTAAACTCGGGAATATATCTTATCAAATGCAAACCAATATGGTCAATTATCATTGTGATAAGGGCTATAAGCTTTAACCAGCTTCCCGATAATACGCTTATTTTTTTCAGAGAACCTTCGGCATGATTAACCTTTTCGGTCATGGGTTCTCTCCGTTAGGACTTCTGTTTGAAAAGCTTACGACATATCTGTTTATAACTGCGTTTTGATTTTTTAACGACAAAAAAGCATCTTCGGATTTTATAAATTCACCTCCGCATTTTTGTATAACCCTGTTGGACGCCGCGTTTCCCTCTAAAGCGTCAATCAGAATTTCATTATAACCCTGCGAGTTTAAATAATTAATCAAGCATTTGCAAGCCTCTGTCATGTAGCCTTTATTCCAGTATTTTCTTGACAAGTTATAACCGATTACAGGCTTGCCGTCATGATAACTCACTACGTCTATGCCGCCTATAAGCTTATTGTCTTCTTTTTTTACTATCGCAAAATTCAATCTTTCAGGCTTTTCGTATTCAAGCAGCCATTGTTTCAGTAATGCTTTTGTTACCTCTATGCTTTCATGCGGATTCCAAGCCACGTATTTTGCAACCTCTATGTCACTTGTCCAGCCATAAAACATATCTTCCGCATCTTCAATCTGAAATGGTCTTAATATCAATCTTTCTGTTTCAAGCGTCAGTTTCATTTTTTAATTCCTTTTTTATTCTTGTCGTATTATAACTTTGAGCAAAAATCTTTTATTATTTTGTCATTTGCGGAATTAGGCTTGTCCTTGGGGTCATTTAAAACCATAACCGCATTATATTCCGAAATTCCAATCAAGTCTTTTAAGTTCTTCAATGCTTTTTCTGCTCCCGCTCCGCTTTGACAGGCATATGCTGATATACGCTTACTTTGCAGAGAAGTTTTATTATCTTGAGCAAATGTGCATATTGGCGGCGCCGGTCGGCTTGCCCATACCGGAAAACCTATTATTATTTCATCGTATTCGTCGGCTTTGAAAGAGTAAGATTCAAGTTTCGGCTTCTCTGCCATTACGGCGCTTTTACCGCCCCAAAAGTATTTTTTGAAACCACTGTCCGGATATTTTTTTACAGGCATAATTTCAATAATGTCAACTTCTTTGTCAAGCACTTTTGAAATTTGCTCCGCTGTATAAGCCGTGTTTCCGCACATCGAATAATATATTATAGCGGTCTTCATCAAAAATCACCCTCCTTATAAATCAAAAGTCATCGTCTAATTTATCGTTCAGCTTTTTTTCTACTTCGGAACGCTTAACCATTTTGCCGTTATGGAAAATATACTCGTCCTTGCTTTCCGGCAAAAGCCTTGATATTTCTTCCGCTTCTTCCAAATCAACAGACTGTCGGGCAGAAACAAAGTTTTTTTCATTTATTTCATTTTCTTCATCGCTTATCTTCTTTGAATCGTCCAATATTTCAACCATACTGTCATATATATAAAATGTGATAATATATTGAACAGTAGCAGGAATAAAAAACATTTCTAAAACTGCAAGCAAAACAAGAACGCCGACAGGATTGTTTATAATCACACATGCCGTAAAAATTACCGCGCCTAAAATTAAAAGCGCTGTTGTGGCAAAGATATTGTTTTTTAATTCGCCAAACGAAAATAACGCGCAGTTTCTGTAAATATTCTTTAACCCAATGTCCATTGTTGCTGTCATCAAATTTAAGTAATAACACCCAAACAGCACAAGCAGAGATATTAATATTGTGATTACTAAAGGCACCCAGAACAAAGCGTTTTCTTTTGTGCCGTTATAATACATCATGATTGAAACATAGGTCACAACCGTAAACACATAAAAGAAAATTCCGTGAACCAAAAATTTAAGACCGTTTTCTTTCAGTCCTTTTACAAACGCCTTAAATGTTGAAAACTGCTTGTCTATATAAATATATCGGCTGATTTGTATTACTCCCGACATACCAAAGTTTAGTATTATCATCGAACCCAACGCAGCGAAAATGTTCAAGCCTTTAAAAATTACAAAAGTTAAATATATATACCCTGCCGCCAATAAATTAAATATAACAAAAAACATATTTGATAAAAAAATATATTTGAACTTTGAAAAATATTTATTAAAAAACTGTGCAGAACGCATTTTTTTGTCAAATTCGTTTTGGTTATTTATTTTATATTTTGCCACAAACATACCCCATTTTTTATTTTTAAAATAAAAATAAACCGCCCGCAAGATAATACAATCCCGTATCAACAAGCGACGCAAACACGATTAAAATAATCATATATGCGTAATTTAACGTCATTTCGCTTAATTTATCTTTAAGCGTTACGCCGTCCGTTGTCCTCTTTCCCAATATGGAAAACATCAGCGACAAAGAAAAGTCAATGCAATACTGCGACACATAAACAAGCGCAAGCGATGAAATAAAAGCTCCCAAAAGAATTACCGTAATATAATAGGCAAGTCCTTTTAATCCGTATGTTATGCAAAGATAACCCGATGTAATGCCATATTCAAAGCCTCTTATCGTCATAATAACAGGAATAAAAATTACCCCGAGAGGTGACATTGAAAGTACAAAAAGCACTGCCGCAAATACAAACGAAACTGTGAACGAGTTTACAAATGTTTTCATTGGCGTTTGATTTTTTCCGAAATTCAGCGTATCGGAAAAAAACGACGCAAATTTTTCAAGAGAACCCGAACTTGCCGTTCCTGCTTTAATCGAACCGAAAATCATTCCGGCAAACAGCAGAGTTATAAAAAAAGCTATTATTCCGTAACGCTTAAAAAATAATTTGACGTTGGATTTAAAAGGCGAATATCTTTTGGGAGCGTGTGAAAACTTCGGCTGCGGAACTGCTAAAACGATACTTTTCATAATATGACGTCCTCCTGTTTTTATCTTTACAAAAATAATATGACGCCTATTTTGAAAATATGTGTACAGCAGGCAGAGCCTGCTAACTTATGGTCGGGTCAAAAACAAGACTATATGACAAAGTACAAGTCACGTATTACTTGTTCAGCTCCATTGCGCGAGCTGTGCAGGCTTCCATAGCTTCTATTACAGTGTTGTAAAAGTCTTTTTCGTCAAGTTTTTCCATTGCTTTCAAGGTTGTTCCGCCCGGAGAGGATACTTTTTTAATCAGAACTTCCGGAGTATCTCCCGAATGTTCAAGCATTTCCGCGCTGCCTTTTAACGTCGCGCAAACTAAACGCATTGCCGAGTCTTCCGAAATTCCCTCTTTTACCGCGTAGTCTTTCATCGCTTTTGCAAAAAGATACACGTATGCCGGACTGCTGCCGTTAACCGCTATAACGCTGTTCATTTGAGATTCGTCCAAAATCTCGACTACTCCGCCGTTTGCAAACATATCGTAAACATATTTGAAGTTTTCGTCGGAAATGTTTCGTCTGCTCATCGCCGTTGCTCCAACGCCCAACAAAAGCGGCGTGTTCGGCATTACCCGAACCATAGAACATTCGCACTCGACAGTTTTTGCTATGTAGTCCGTTGAAATGCCTGCCGCAATGGTAACAATGACTTTTTCTGACGTTACGGCAGGTTTTAAGCTCTCCAAAACCTCAGCATAATTCTGCGGCTTTACTGCCAAAACGATAATATCGCTTTTTTCTGCCGTTTCTTGTATGGAACTTGCCGTTGAAACACCTTTTTGTGCCATTACGGACAATTTTTCGGGCATAACGTCAAACACTGTGATATTGACCGCCATATTTGAGTCGTTTCTCAAAAGACCGTCAATAATTGCCGTTGCCATGTTGCCTGCTCCGATAAAACCAACTTTTTTCATAATAAATCACCATTTTCTGAAAATTTTTTTCCTAAATTTTATTTTATACAAATTAACAAGATTGTCAATAGCTTTATCATATGTCATACATAAAAAATCCCCTGCAATCAAAATGACTCCCGGCAAATACAGCTCCCCTATCATGAAGCTTTCTTTCGGTACTCCAAGAAAATAAATTGTTATCATAAAATAAACAATACAGGAAATGTTAATTAATAAAAATTTTATCAGCTTTTGAAAAAATTCTCTTGTAAATAAATGCGTCTTATTTTTTTCTATTAAATTCTTTCCGATAGGATAAAACCCGAATACCGTAATAAAAACTACCGCCGTTTCTTTGTCCGGAATAAGCAGCAGTGCCAGCAAAGAGGCGGCTATATATACGCTGAACGCGTATTTCATTCCGACTTCTTCGGCAGATATAGAAATGCAAAGCCCCGATATCATGGCGAATGTGTAAACCATTCCCGGAAATAAAGGGGCTATAAACATACATACCAATGCTAAAGCTGTCATTATGCCGCAAAATGATATTTTAAAGCTGTGTTCCATATTGCAAATCTCTCCATTTTTTACATGGGCATCAACATTATCTCTACTTCAAACTCATTGTTTTTACTGTTGTCTATACATATATTGCCATTGTATTTTTTTACGGTGCTTGCTATGGATTTTAAACCTATGCCATGGTTTTCATCAATAACTATCGGAAATCCGTTTTTATCAAATTCCACTGTGCCGACATATGGATTTGCAACAAATATGACAAGCATACTGCCATTCTTTAAGTCTGCTCCGGCATGAATTTTACGCATATCGGGCGGAAGTTTGAGAACGGCATTTACTGCGTTTTCAAGCAAGTTTCCTATTATTGAACAAATATCGGATTCTTTATAGGGAATTTCCTCGGGAACATTGTTGACGCTCCACAAAATGCGTATGTCTTTTGTTTCGGCTATTTCCATATAATGGGCGACAACTGCGTTAAGAGCATAATTTTCAAAATATCTTTTCGGAGCGTTGCTCGCAGCCTGCACAAAAGGAGCAAGATATTCTATCAGTTTTTCATTTTCGCCTTTATTGGCAAGCTCGTTTATTACAAGAATATGCTGACGGAAATTATGCCGCAGTTCCCTTGTTTCTTCCAACGATTTCAGAATATTTATATAATTCTTTTCTTCCATTTTGACAATGTCATAGCTCTTCTGAAGTTCTGCGTTTCTATTCATGTTTTTTGCCAGTTCCCACTGCGTATGCGTTAAAAACCATATTGCCATCGGTATGATTAGCAATGCAACTAAACAAATAGTTCTTATGCGTCCGAGCATAACAATATTTAAATCGTTCGGCACCATCCATATGCACATTACCGTCATAATCAGCGGAGCTAAACTAAGCAGTCCCCACATTTTGTCAGAACTTTTATTTTCAAAAAGATCCGGCAGCTCATATGCCAGCATACGAAAAAAACAACCTGTTAAACCCACACTCAATAATAATCCAACAACGCTCGACATCAAAAAAAATACTCTTTCGTGATTATTTTTCTCATAAGGTGCAACCAAAAAAAAAGTATATAGCCCGCTGAAGCCACACAGCATGGACGCATTCAGAAAACAGTAGAGCTTTTTGAAAAAAGAAATTTTAAAGCAAAAACTATACACCGCATAAAATAAAAACATTAACGGAATAAGAACTGTGTTCGAACTAAATCTATAGTAAGAGCAAATTAAAGCCCCGCCGCAAATATATACAACCATAATAATAATAAATATCACAACTATATTTTTAGTAGGTATTCGTTTGTAATGTCTTACCGGAACGATTGCCATAAAAGACGCAGGAAAAATCATAAGTAGTTCCATAACATACCGAAGCACTAATTCTCTGTCAACTGTCATGTAAACATCTCTCCTTTTAAAGTTTTGGAAAGATATTTTGTAAGCTTTGTCATAACATCTTTTTTACTTCTCAGCTTTATTGGAAAGCTCGCTCCGTCTTTCATAATAATATTGTTTTCCCGAACATTAACTATGCAATTCATATTCACAAGAATCCCTCTGTTGCATTCAAGGAAATAATCTTCGCAAAGCAAGTGGCTTTGAAAATACTTGTATGTGTCAACACTTTTTATAATATTTCCCGAAACGGTTTTAATTTCCGTGCTGTGTCCGTTTGCAGTAACCGAACAGATATTTTCAAGCTCCAGCGTTATTTCCATACGAGAAATTCTTATGGAAATATTTTTCTTGTTTTCCGAAAAGAACTTTACTGTCTTGTCCATTATTTCCGCAAACTGTTCAAAGCTAAACGGTTTTACTAAATAGCCGAAAGGCGTTGCCTGAAAAGTTTGAAAGACAAATTCCGTTGTGGTTGACATAAAAATAATAGCGATATTTTTATCCACAGAACGCAAATGCCTTGAAAGCTCTATGCCGTTCATATCGTCCATGCAAATATCAAGGAAAACCGCATGAAAAGCATTTTTTGAAAAATCCTTAAAAAATTTTTCTCCGTTGCCAAACTTTGAAATATTTATCGTTATATTTTCTACTTCATGCATAAATCTTCGCATCATAGAAATCACTTCCGAAATTGAAGCTGCATTATCATCGACAACAGCAATATTAAGTTCCATGAAATCACCGCCTTTTAAAAAAGATAATATTTCTAAAATAAAACGCACGGCAAAGGAATTTATCCGCTCCGTGCATTTTATTGATTGCAATTTTTTTCAAGTATAAAGATAGACCAGACCTATAAGCCGAGTTCTGTTAAAAACAGTTATCTATCTTGGCAGCCTGTTGCCAGACTGCTCACTGCCACCCCCACGGGACACGCCGGGCAAGCGTATCGTCCCTCCACGGTGTTGCTCCGAATAGGGTTTACAGGGTCACAAACTCTCGTTTGTGCCGGTGAGCTCTTACCTCGCCTTTCCACCCTTACCGAAATAAATCCGGCGGTATATCTCTGTTGCACTATCCCTGGGGTCACCCCCGGCGGCCGTTAGCCGTTATTCTGCCCTGCGGAGCTCGGACTTTCCTCGCATACAGCCTTTCGGTTCTGTACCCGCAACTGTTCGGTCTGCTCAATATGATTATATTTTAATAGAATTTTATCAAAATGTCAATAGATAATAAAAAATCAATTTTACAAATTCGTAACATTTATAACTTAATTTATAACTTATTTAAAAAATTATCCTACCGTAGCAATTCCGCTGATACACGGATTATCCATAATTTTTCCGCCGACAGAAGATTCTATAATTACTTTCAGCGAAGTTGTTGTGACTGTCTTTTTGAAATAAACTATTTGATGTGTCATGACATCGGATACGTTTACGGTTTCGCTGTAGCCGTCCGAAAATTCAAATCTCAATTTTGTAGGTCTTCCGTAATTATAAAAATCCTCGTTTGACCTGCTGCACCCGATATCCAGAATGCAGCCGTTCATGGTAACTTCTTTTACGTATATGGGACTGTCGAAATACAAATACTCGCCTACTCCGCTCGAAGAATTGGGAGCCCATGCGTTGCCGTCAAACTGCACGACATTACCCTTTTCAAAGCCTGACATTTCAGAAGAACACATTGCGTTGCCAAAGAAATTATTCGTATCAAAATACATTTCTTTTTGAGCGACATTAAAAGAAATTGTATCCCCCTGCGATACTGTCGAACCTGCCGCCACGCTTTGCGATAAGATATTGCCTTGAACCGCCGAAGAATCTATATATCTGTAAAGCACACGTATCCCCTGCGATTCCAAATCAGCCTGAACAGAGCCTATGTCCTGCCCGATATAACTGCCGATTTTTACAAGCGATTTATCGGAACCCTTGGAAATAACCAAAAGCACACGGCTGTTTTTACTGATTTTACCGTTTAACGGCGTTTGGCTTATCACGCTGTTTTCGGCTGCAGTGTCGCTGTATTGATATTCTTTAATTTCTGCCGAAAGGTCGTTTGCGGAAAGTTTTTTCACCGCTTCTTCATAAGTAAGATTTCTGACATCGGGAATATCAACTTCATTGCTTTCCTGTTTTTTCTCTTCAACTTTTGAAGATTCAGCCTTTGAAGAATTATCGCTCGAAGTTGATGCGTTTTCAGAGCTTTTTTCTTTATTTTTTGCGACTACAAGCCGAACTGTTTTACCGCTTTCAACTTTATCTCCGCCGACGGGCGATTGACGCATTACAAGTCCGTCTTTTGAAGACTCGTTTTCTTCTTCGATAAATTCGTATTTAAGACCTACGGATTTCATCATTGTTTCTGCCGATTGGCGGCTCAAACCGTTAACATCGGGAACGGTAACATATTCAAGCTGCGAGATTATGTCTTCGGAATCTTCGTAATTTCTCGGAGGTTCAATGTCTGATACTGCCGAATCGGTATTCGAACTTTCGCTTTCTTTCGCAAGCGTTGAGGGAATTGTCACAAGCCCTTTTTGAATGCCAAACATCGCTATGCCGCCGACAATGCCCGCAATAACCAGCACGGAAAATGCAGTTCTTAAAAAAGACGGCTTTTTTTCGTATATTTTGACCTGTCCGGTATTACTATTGTCATTTGTATCATTAGCAGCCGCCGTTTTCGAATCAACTCTGCCGCGCTGAGAATTATTGGCATATACCGTTCCCGAATCAACTCTGCCGCGCTGAGAATTGCCCATTTCACGTACTGAAATTGTTTCGTTGGTGTAAAAGCTTGGATTATTGGGATATGTTGGATTTATATTGTTGTAATTTATTTTTTTATTTTTAAATTTTTCTTGAGCAAGAAGAGGAAAATCCAGTCTTTCAATAAATTCGTCAACAGTCTGACAGCGTTTTTCATAATCGGGCTGTAAAGCATATTCAAGAGTGTCTGCGACATAATCGGGCACATCTTCATAATTCCTCAAATTCTCAAGTTCGGGAAAATTTTCTTCCACGGTACTGCACAGAGCGGCTGACGGAGATTTGCCAGTTAAAGCAGTATAAATTGTAGCCGCAAGAGCGTAGACATCAGTGTATTTGCCGTTTTCTTCACGCAAGGTACGCTGTTCCGGGGGCGAATAACATTCGCTGTATGAAATACTTCTGGTTGCATGGTTGCTGTACTGCGATTTTGCAACGCCAAAATCTATGAGAACAAACTGAACGCCGTTATAATTCTCTTTTATCATTATATTTCCCGGTTTTATATCAAGATGAAGTATATCTTTTTTATGAAGTTGGGAAAGACTTTGCATAAGCGGATTAATGAGCGTATGCAGTTCGTCCCATTTGTACCTGCCTTCGCGGCTTATTTTACTAACCATAGTTTCGCCGGGGATATGCTCTAATATTATGTAAGCGGTATTATTTTCTTGAAACCAATCGTAGACTTTTACAATATTGTCCAATCCTTCGGCTTTTGACAGATTACTGCATTCTTCTCTTACTTTTTTAGTTACTTTATTGACAAATTCACGTGTTTCATGTTCGCTGCTGAAATCGTACTTTACTTCAAGAGGAAATTTATTTTCTTTATTAATTGTATTTCTATTTGACAGACCGCTGTAAAAAGCTTCTTTTATGACAATTTTTTTATCAAGTTTTGTATCAAACCCTATGTAAGTAATACCAAATCCGCCTGAGCCTATACTTTTCCCAACAAAATATCTTCCGTTATTGAGATATGTATTAGGGGGAAGCTCGTTGCTGTTAGAGTAATGAACACTACATTGTTTTCCGCAATGAAGACAATAACGTGCGGTATCATCTTCTATTTTTCCCACACAATGAAAGCAATATTTCAAAACATACGCCCTCCTTGAATTTTTTTATTTATTTTCCAACTTTTTTTCCAACTTTTTTGCCAACTTTTTTGAAAAAAAGTTGGACAAAAAACTTTAACAGGCTTCGCCGTTATTTAATTTTTATAATTTTTGTAATTATATCATTTTTTCTTTAAAATATCAACAAACTTTTTTTTAAAAAAAACATTGAAAAAAATTAAGCAATGGTGTATAATGTTACAAGTGATTTGCGGACGTAACTCATCCGGTAGAGTGCCACCTTCCCAAGGTGGATGCGGCGGGTTCGAGTCCCGTCGTCCGCTCCAAACAGAAAACCGTGCTTTTACGCACGGTTTTTATTTTTTTATTAAGCTTTAATATTATCGTAACGACCGCTGTTAAGCACCATGTGCATATATTTCATCGGGTCTAAATCGTTGCTAATCACCATATCAAATATAGTCGGACTCATACCGGAAACAAGCACTGCTCCCGTATCGTTTTTACTCACGGGCATTTGTTCCGTTAAGCTGTTTACATTCCAAAATACAACCAACGGGAGGTCATAACCGTAACTGTTGTAACTCTCCTTTGCGTTTTCGAAAACAGTTTTGTCGTCGCCGCTTGAAACTGCGTCAAATTCCATATCAGAAATAATATATATTACATCGGGCATTTCCGACTTCGGAATTTTATGATTCACCGCTGTTTCTAAAATAAGATTAAATACTTTTTCGATATTTGTATTTGACATCTCATTATAACTCATGCAGTACTTCGTTTTTTCGTAAATATTTTCTCCCTTTAATTCAATTAAACGAGGACTTGCAGAAAATGTAATGAAATGATTTGCATATTCGCCCGTGCTGTGTTCGGCAAAATATATTCCCAAAGAAATGGCAACGCTGATTGGCATAACCTCGCTGTTTACGTCCCAATACATAGAACCCGAACCGTCTACAACGGCAATGGCATTTTGTCCGCTGCCGTAAACCGGCAGAGAGTTCCATGTTGTGTCAAGAATTTCAACTTCCGTTTGAAATTCGGGTTTTTCGTAATTACCGTAAAAATCACTGTGAATATTTATACATTTTTGAACTATGTCATAAGGCGTCAAGGAAGATGTGTTCAAAACTGCCTCGCCTCTATTTACACGGCACAAAAATTCTTTATAACGTTCTCCGTCATTTCTGACAAAGGCTTGACGATAGTTAAAAAGAGCTTTCGACGGCTGTTTTTCATAATCGAAAGTGTAATCCTTTTCACAAAGTCTTTTTTCAAGAACATCAATGTAAGTTCTTAAAGACGCCAAAGTTTTTCTGTATTTCTTTTCGGACATACCGAGAAGTTTTCTTACCATTGCGGCCTTTTTGCGAGTTTTCTCGCTCGAAGTATTTACAGAAGGCAGCCACTTTGCAAGAAGTGAAACGGGCTTTCCGTTTGCCATATCGGAAATATCTTTTTCAAGCTTTTCCTTTAAGTAATCTCCCAACGCTTTTTCGCACGGTGTGTCCAAAAGCTCCAACAAATCGTCTAAACGTCCGTATTCCTCAATATATTTGATGTTTTTCTTCACGCTTACGGGACAGTACCATGCCGCATGAGTAAGAATTACTCGAAAGAAGTTTCTTTCTCCTATTCCTTTTCTTATATCTCTTGCATAAAAAAGTATTTTCATTGCGGTGTCGGGACTTTCCGCATACGCACGCATAAACATATTGCATAGTCTTTCGTCGTCTGAATTGCGGCAAGCTCCGCATAATGCAAAAAAATCAAGACATTCAGACTCGCTCGAACGATAAGCCGCCGCTCCGTTCAAAGTACTTGTCATATTTGATTGCTGTTTCAATTCGTTAAGCATTGTTCCGCCCCCTTAAAACCTGAAATTGTGAAGTACTCACCGCCTATAGAGGCGGGAGCTTCCTTTAATCCGCCCAACCTTGCAAAGGATTTCATTTTACAGGCATCAGTTTCCGAGGCTATGG
>CACWIU010000038.1 GCA_902761025.1 uncultured Ruminococcus sp.
CATAGTCGTAAACGCTTCGTGACCGGGAGTATCCAAAAATGTAATCTCTCTGCCGTTTATCTCCGCTCTGTAAGCTCCTATGTGCTGAGTAATTCCGCCTGCTTCGGTTGCCGTTACATTTTCCTCTCTGATAGCGTCAAGCAAAGATGTCTTTCCGTGGTCAACGTGACCCATAACTACGACAACAGGGGCTCTTTCAACAAGATTTTCGTCCTTGTCTTCGCTGTCGTCTATAATTCTCTCTTCAATCGTCACAACCACTTCATGCTCTACTTTTGCATTCAGTTCCATTGCCGCCAAAGACGCCGTGTCAAAGTCAATTACGTCGTTTACCGTAGCCATTTGTCCCATGGAGAACAGAACTTTTACAACTTCGCTTGCCGTTACTTTAAGACGCATTGCAAGCTCGGAAACAACAATTTCATCAGGAATTGATACTGTAATAGGCTTACTCTTTCTTTCAGCGGCAATTCTCTTTAAACGCTCCGCCTCGGTTTCTTTGCGTGAATTTTTAGGCTTGCCTTTACGCTGCGACTTTTGAGAAATCTTTTGCTTGCTTACAGTGTTGTCACTCTTTATTTTTTCGCTTGCAAGATTATCGTATTTTTCGTTGTATCTTTCAATATCAACCACTGCGGCTCTGGTGTCGATTACTCTCGAACCTCTTCTTCCGCTGCTGCTTTCGGATACCGTTTCGCTGCTGTTAATTACCGGAGCAGGAGCAGCCGATGATTTAACAGAATTTGCCTTCGGCGTCTGTGACGACGCCGAAGCTGTCGTTTTATCTTTTGCAGAATTGTTGCTGCCCTTTGTTTCGGGACGCTTTTTACCATCGTTTTTCACTCTGTTGTTAGCTGCGTTGTTACTAAAAGAGCCTTGTCCTTTTTTAGACCTTTCACCTTGAAAAGGTGTTTTTCTGTCTGACAGACTTTTTTTACTGCCATCGTTTTTTACAGTTTCACGCTTAACGCTTTCCGTTGTTTTTTCGCTTTTCTGTACTTCTTTTTGTTCTTCTTTCTGTACTTCAGTCTTAGGCTGAGCCGCAAGTTTCGGCTCAGCTGTTTGGGGAACCGAAGACGCAGCAAAGTATGATTCAAAATCACCGCCGCTGTTTTGAGTAAAATGCTCAAAAATTACATTTAATTCCTGCGCATTCAAAGTTGACTGAGCATTTTTCTTTTTTGCGTCAGCCCCCGAATGTTCAAGCAGTACTTCTGCAATTTCTTTTGATGACACATTCAAGTCATTGGCAATCTCGCTAACTTTACGTTTTATTATCACTTAACATTCCTCCTTATCATCGGCAAGCTTTTTGACAAAACCTTTGGCAAATCCTTCGTCATCTACCGATATAACGGCTGCCGTTCTGCCTACCGCAAAGCTAAGTTCATCTTTAGTACATGGTATTACTATTGTATGCGCGTTATATGTTTCAGATTTTCTTAAAACGGTTTTTTTCGTATTTGGAGAGATATCGCTTGCCATAACGATTAGTTTTGCCTTTCCGCTTTGTATCGAATCAACAACGGGGTCACAGCCAATCGTCATTTTTCCGGCTCTCCTAATAATTCCCAAAAAGCCCAAGATTTTACTGTTCATTCGCTTTCAATTCCTCCTGCATTGCGGAATATACTTCGTCAGGAATTTTGCATGAAAAAGCTTTTTCAAATCGTCTGGCTTTTTGAGCAAGCGCAATACATGCGGCGCTGCGGCAAACGTATGCTCCCCTGCCCGGCTTTTTTCCCGTCAAGTCCAAGGAAATTGACCCCTGCTGAATAACGCTGCCTTCTTCGTCTTTCGTATCGGGAGCCTTTACAACGCGAATAAGCTCTTTCTTTGTTTTCATCTCACCGCACCCGCTGCATTTCCGCAGCGGAAGTTTTTTCTTAACCACAGTCACCCCGCCTTTCTCACAGCAGCTCAATTACTCGGAATCCGAAACTCCGTTGTCTTCGAAAACAACATCATCATTTGTATTATTTTCCGAATCTTCGGAAACAATATTTTCAATAGCCTCTTCGCTAAAAGTTTCGGCTAAATTTTCAACCGTGTTTTCCGGCAAAATATCCGTATCATCAGCGATAATACTTTCTTTTTCTTCGTCCTCTTTATCCTCTCCGTAGAAACCGCTTTCGGGGCGAATATCAATTTTCCACTCTGTCAAGTGAGCGGCAAGTCTTGCGTTCTGACCTTTGTTTCCGATAGCAAGCGAAAGCTGGCTGTCCGGTACAGTCGCGCGGCACGACTTGTTTTCTTCGTCCAATATTTCAACTTTGATAACATTTGCCGGAGAAAGAGCCGCCGCAATAAATTCCTCGGGCTTTTCTTTATATTCAATGATATCAATTTTTTCTCCGCCAAGTTCTTCCACAATGCCGGCAACTCTTATGCCTTTTGCGCCGATACAAGCTCCAACGGAATCAACGTCGGGATTATGGCTTATTACCGCAATTTTTGTACGCGAACCTGCTTCTCTGGCAATGGAATGTATTTCAACAATGCCGTCAAAAATTTCGGGAACTTCTTTTTCAAACAATCTTATTACAAACTCGCTGCAGCTTCGGCTTATTATAGCGCGGGGTCCTTTGTTTTTTCCTTTTTTGCCCGGCTCGTTTTCACGAACATCTGCCACGTAAACTTTCACCGTATCGCCTTCTTTAAGGTCGTCAAGTCCAACTTGTTCAGCCTTGGTAAGGGTAGCAATAGATTTGTCAATTCTGATTGAGGCATTGCCGGTAGTGGGGTCGATATTTTCAACAACGGCAGAAACAACTTCTCCCTTTTTCTTCATAAACTCTTCGAGGGTAATTTCTCTTTCTTTATCGCGAATACCCTGTCTTATAACGCTTTTTGCATTCTGCACTGAAATACGTCCCATTTTCTTTGTATCCACAGGGATTCTGACCTTACTGCCAATCTCCGCATGAATGTCTATTTCACGAGCCTGTATGGGGTCGATTTCACGGTCGGGGTCGGTCACTTCTTCTACTACCGTTTTCTGAAGATAGACCTGAAAAATCCCATTCTCCATGTCTACCGCAAACACAACGTCATCATTATTGAAATTACTTTTACATGCTTTTTCGATTGATTTTTTTATATTTTCCAATAAAATGTCAATGGGTATGCCTTTGTCTTTTTGAATTTCAGTCATTGCAAGGAACATATCCTTTAAATCTGTCGAAGCATTACTGTCTTTTTTGGATTTTCTCATTTTGTTTATCAATCCTTTCGTTAAAATAAAATAAATTTCATTTACAAATTAATCAAAGTCATCAAGTTTAATATACACTGCGTCTTTTTTATTAAACGTAACTTCATTTTCGCCGCTGTGATCTTCAATAGTCACATTGCCTTTGTCATACGCTTTAAGCTTTCCGCAAAATTCTTTGCCTATTCCGTCAATAGGGCGAATCATCTTTATCATAACATCAGCCCCAATGTACGCCAAAAAATGCTCGTCTTTGATAAGTTCTCTTTCAATTCCGGGCGAGCATACTTCCAAGCAGTACTCGCCGTCAATCGGGTCAAGTTCGTCAAGCGGAGCGTCAACGGCACGGCTTACATTTTCACAGTCGTCGATAGTAACTCCGGTTTCTTTATCTATAAAAATTCTAAGATACCATTGGGCTCCTTCTTTCAAATAACGGACGTCCCAAAGCTGCAAACCCAAACTTTCTACCATAGGCTGCACAAGCTTTGTTACCGCTTCGACGGTATTACCGCCTTTTTTCTTAGCCAATTCTTACAACCCCCAGTCATTTGACACTACTTTTACGGCAGCGTCAACAAATACAAAGGAGCGGGTCTTTAACAACCCACTCCCTACCTTAGCATATTTTACTTTTCTATTTTATCACAAAATCGAAAAAATATCAAGTACTATTTTCTAACAACTTTTAATAAATATTCGCACAATATTTATTAAAAAATGAAACACTTTTTATCAATATACAAACACCGGCAAATTATCATAAATCAAACCGTACAATACGCCTGCCTGATCAAGAGGCATATTAACGCAGCCGTGCGAGCCGTTGTAAAGATAAAGCTGTCCGCCGAAATACGGCTGCCATGTGGCGTCATGGAAGCCGACGTCGTCCGCAAATACCATCCAGTACGCAACCATTGTGGAATAGCCGGGGCCTGTAAGAGTAGCATTCTGCTGATGATAACGAATTCTGAACGCTCCCGTTGGCGTTGAGTTGCCCATGTTTGGATTTCCGGTAACGACATCGGTTTCAAAAATGACCGAACCGCCCTGATACATCCACATATGCTGCTGATCTATGCTAACCTCAATATACGTATCGCCGTAACTGTCTTTTCCTTCTTCGTCATAGCCTACGCCGACTCTCCACCACCACTCGTTGCTTGTTTCGCTGCCGTCAGTCAAATCAACTTTTGCCGATTTTTTGGAAAGAACTATTTTTTTAAGCTTATTGACTGCAAAATCCCGGTCAAGCTTCCAGCCGTAGTCACCCGTAGTGATTTCAATAACATTGCCCGCATGAGTAGTAAAAATCTTTGTTTTATCGTATGTATCGTATGTTTCGGCAAGCTTATCGACATACTCTTTGATTTTTTCATCGCTTGTTTTAAGAATATAATCGCCCTTGTCGTTTTTTTCTGCCGAAACCCAATTTGCAATGGTTTGAATATCAATGGATTCTTCTTTTTTGCCAAACTCCAGCTGAATCTTCATATCCACAATTTTGTCACAAGCAGCTTTTTTTGCAAGCATATCGCCGTCGTCAGCGTGAATCTTAGGCTCGTCATACAAGCCCTCGTTTTCAAGATTAATACTTGCTTTCTGATTTTTCACACACAACTTAATCATTTCTTCAAGTTCGTCACGGTGAGCTACGTTGCCGACACTTTCGGGAACAATTTGAAATGAGCCGTCCATCAAGACAAGTTCGGCATCTTTTGCTTTTAACGGATACTGCGGATCTACGCAGTCAAGTTCGTCAATTATTTCGGAAAGAGCATCTTCGTCATAATTGTAAACCATTACGCCGTCTTCAATGACGTAGCTTTTATCTTGAAAAAGCCGCACTATCCAAAGCATTGCCGAATCCGGCGTGAGAATCCTATCAAAATTATCGGAAATTTCCGCCTTCAATCCAAAATCTTTTCCTTCGATAGTTTCCTGGTGATGATCATACTCAAACAGCGTAAGTTTATAATTATCTGCCGCAGAAGTAATCTCTTTTTTAGCTTGTTCGACAGACATCAATGACACATCAGTGTTACTCAGCGATGTCCCGGGCAAAAAATGACTCATGAAATAAAATGCGGCTGCTCCATACAAACCAACTGCCATAAGAAGCATAACAGCAAAAATAATCAAGCCCGCATATGAACCTTGCCTGCGACCGGTATGTTTTGTTCTTTGTCTTTTCTTTTTCTTCATACTCTTTGAAATATCCTCCGTTCCGATAATCCTAAAAAAACTCTTCTCTTGTCACTTACAGTACAAAGAGAGTTAACGCTTAAAGTGATTTTTTTACTACAAAAACCAACACAATATCTTGTATATAAGCATAGCATAAATCAGGTTCAATTTCAATCATATTTGAAACTATTTTGTAAATTTTCTGATAACATTTCAGGACTCGTTCGAGCCGGCATGGACAGCCACATAATTTTCTGCCTTTACGGAATTATGATTATCGTCTTCTTTTTCAGATGAACCCTTGAGCATCATTTTCAAAAATACAGGACAAAGAATTGACGTGGTAATTATCAGCATAATAGTTGCAAACAGCGGGTCAATGCCTATAAGATTACCTTTTTTATCAAGCAAAATCAACCACGAAGCTGTTGAATATACCGCAAGAGCCACTTCGCCTCTTGCAATCATTCCGCAGCCTATAGCAACCGAATCTTTCAAATTAAATTTTACAAGTCTTGCAATCAAACCGCAGCCTATAATTTTTGCCAGTATTCCTATCGTAACAAAAGCCAATCCAAACCAAACGTCACTTAATTTAAAATTGCTGAAATCTGCGCTTATGCCGATAAACGCAAAAAATATCGGAGAAAAAATCATGTATCCGCTTACTAACACTTTCCTGTCAACAAAATTTGTATCGCTAAGTCCGCTGAGCATTACTCCTGCCATGTACGCTCCTGTGATTGCCGCAATGCCGAAAAATTCTTCCGCGCAAAACGCATAAACAAAACACATCGACAACGCAAAAATTCCCGTTCTTCTCTTATGCGGATATTTGTCTGAAATATGCTTGAACACAAGACGCAAAATAACTCCAAGCCCTATTGAAAAAGCAAAAAATCCAGCCGCTTTTAAAAGCGTAAATATCGGGTTGCCGTCTCCGTTAAGAGATGTAACCAAACTTAACACAATAATTCCTATGACATCATCTATAATTGCAGCGCTCAAAATCGTTGTGCCGAGTTTTGAATTAAGCTTTCCTATTTCACGCAAGGTTTCAACGGTAATGCCAACGCTTGTTGCCGTAAGAATACACCCTACAAATAAAGCGTTCAGCAATTTATCGGTATTTGCAAATGTTTCTTGAATGCCTCCCATAAACAATGCGGCTCCCAATGTTCCCAATATCAAAGGCACAATTACTCCGGACAGCGCAATCATGCCGGACGCAAAACCGCTTGTTTTCAAGTCTTTTAAGTCTGTTTCAAGTCCGCTTGAAAATAAAATCAAAATTACTCCGACTTGCGAAAATGTTTTCAAAACGTCCATTTCAATAGGCGTGGGATTGATTAAACCGTTAAATCCAATAGGTAATTGTGAAAATATTGCGGGACCAATCAGCAGTCCGGCTATGACCATTCCCACAACCTGCGGCAAGCCTATTTTTCTAAGAGCCATTCCAAGAGCCTTAGTGGCAAATAAAATAACCGCAAGATAATAAATAATTTTCATGACATCAAATTCCATAAAACCACTCTTTTCAAAAAACTTTTCAAATAGATTATACTCTTGAATAAAAAAAAGTCAATCATTTTTTATTATTAAAAAAATTTGCGGAATACACAACACGGGGCTGAATCCGACAGGCTTCGCCTGTCTGCTCCGCTTTTCTTCGAAAAGCGGAGGGGTGAAAGGGCATTCGCCCTTTCACCCGATTCAGCCCCGTACTCTTAGTCCACAAAAGCTTTCAGTTTTTGAAGTTTGACTTTTGCTGCTTTGATGTGTCTTGAAACAGTAGACTGTGACAATCCCAAATTTCTGCCAATCTCGTCCATTGTCATATGTTCGTAGTAATACATGGACAAACATTGAAATTGACGAGATGTAAGTTCACGCTGCATAGCTTTTTTGACCATAGCTTTCATTTTTTCGCGGTCTTTTTCGTTGCCTTCACGCTGACTTGCCAAACTCAGACAGTACAATTCTTCCATTTGTTGGTCAAGCGACAAAATCTTGGTCATTTAATTCAGCCTCCTTTATGGCTTTGGCTTTTTGTTCCAAAATTGCTTGTGTTCTGATACAATCGTTTCTCATGCCGTAAAGCAGACGGGTAGCTCGTTCAAAGTCTTTTCTCTCATCACAGCTTGCAAATACTTTACGCTGACTTCTCCCCTCAAGCATTCGGTTTAAAATTTCCACTTGCTCTTTGTATTCGGCAGCCCAATTTTCATAATCAATGTAGTTCATTTTCAAAACTCCTTTTTATTTTTTACACATTACGTGTAGTTTTGTTGCAAAAAAATAACGTTCATAAAGCTAAAACGCATCATATTTAAAGCCTTTAATTTTAATCTACCACATTTTTTAAAAAAAATCAAGTATTTTCTCGAATAAAAGTTCGATTTTTTTAAAACAAAAAGTCTTGTAATTACACGTAATGTGTGTTATAATAATCTCAATAAAAAATCTTGAAGAGGTGATTTTAATTGAATAATATTTTTGGAAGTCGGCTTAAAGAGCTAAGAAACAAAAAAGGATATACTCAAAAAGAACTGGCTGAACTAATCGGCGTCAGCCCCTCGACGGTGGGAATGTACGAACAAGGCAGGCGAGAACCCGAAAACTCCGTATTGTCAAAGCTTTGTTCAATTCTCGGCACAACAACCGACTATTTAATAGGCTTTACGCCGCAGCAGACCGAACAACAGGAAGTAGGAGAAGTAATTGACGATTTTACCAAACTGCTCATGGCTCAGCAAGGACTGATGTTCCGAGGGCAGCCAATGTCGGAAGAAGACAGAGAAAAAATAGTCATCGCCATAAAATCTGCCGCTGCCGTTGTCATACCAAAAGAAGAGCCCAAAGAATAGGAGGGTCACATTGAACGATATTAAACAAAAAGCCGCATATTTAAAAAAGAAGTATAATACTTCGAATCCTTTTGAAATCTGCGAGCAAATGGGAATCAGAATATTTTACTTTGACTTGCCTGAATCTGTAAACGGATTATTTTTCAAATATTTCAAGAATTATATTATAATAATAAATTCTTCGCTATGTTATGAGGAGTGCAGAGTTACGGCGGCTCATGAACTTGGACATATTATTTTGCACAAGTCCGTAAATTCGTTTCAGTTAATGTCAAATACAGACATGCCCATACAAAAACTCGAAAACGAAGCGGATTACTTTGCGTCATGTCTGCTGATAGACGAAAAAGAAATTTATTCTGATTACGGCGGCAATACGTTAACAGTGCGTGACGTTGCCTGCATAAGTCGGCTGCCCGAAAAACTCGTGCAGCTTTACATAAACAAAAGCGGACTGTTTCCGCCGGCGTAAAAAAACAGTCTTTGTCAAATTATCATTGACAAAGACTGAAATTAATTATTTATTTTTAACGATTAAGACTTTTGAAATTCGTCTGTCTTCCATTTCCGAAACAGTCAAAGTCACATGATGAATATTAACTACGGGGCGTTCTCCGTTTTGAGGAATCCTGCCTAACTTATCGAGAATCAACGCAGCCACAGTGTCACAATGAGCCGGAGCGGACAAACTTTCGCCGATAAGCTTTTCCACATCGTCAACAGAAGTCAATCCGTCAACTGAAAAAGCGTTGTTTCCAAGCTTTTGGATTTCCTCGTCTTCATCGTCAAACTCGTCCTGAATATTGCCCAAAATAGTTTCAATCAAATCTTCAAGAGTAATTAATCCGTCGGTACCGCCGTACTCGTCCACAACAACAGCCATTTGAACTTTTTTTTCAGTCATAAGAGCAAATAATTTCTGGCAGTTTTTACTTTTCGGAACAAAAGGGACTGTGCGTACAATTTCTTTAAGGGAAAATTTGTCGTGCGAATCGCCGCAAACATAGCGGAGCAAATCTTTCGCATACAAAACTCCTATAATATCGTCAATATCATCATGATAAACAGGTATTCTTGAATATCCGGTATCTATTGCAAGCCTGACCGTTTGGTCTAATGTGGCGGTATCTTCCAAAGCGGTAATGTCAATACGATGCGTCATAATATCGCTTACATCACGGTCGGTAAAATCAAAAATATTTTCAATACGGCTTTTTTCATGTTCTTCGATTGTGCCGTTTTCTTCGCCTGCGTCAATCAAATCAAGAATTTGTTCTTCGGTAACTTCTTTTCGCTTAATTCCGAGGAAGTCGGCAAAAGCAGATTTACTTTTTTTTCGTTCTCGTTTTTCCGAATTGTCATCGGACATTACATTAACACTCCTTAAAAAACAAAATATGTACGGATATTATAACAAACTTTATAATGCTGTGTCAATGTTATAGTTGAGCTTAAAAAAATTTTTTATGATTTTAAAGCATTGACAAAGAAAGAATTATCTTGTATAATAAAAACACAGATTTTTTTCCAATATTTTCAGACGTAACATAATGTAAATCAGCATTATAGACGTACTGCAACAAAGAAGGTTAACGTTTATGAGTATTGAAAACACCGGATATAACCGAGAAACGAATGTAATTGTCTTAAACGACAGCAACGGCAATGACGTAGAATTTGAATTTCTTGATTTAATTGATTATGAACAAGAAGAGTACATTGTTCTATTGTCGTCAGATGACAGTGAAATGGTAATTTTAAAAGTCCTGCCGAGTGCAAACCCGGACAGAGATACAGATAATTACTGTCCTGTTGAAGATGCAGACACACTGTCTGCGATATTTGAATTGTTTCAACTAAGAAACAGCGACCGTTTTGAATTTTAGAAAATTTTAATAAAAAAGAATATTAAGCTCCGCTGTCTTGCACAATTCAAAAAGAAAGCGGAGCAATAATTTTAACAAATAAAGGAGAGTTAAAAAAAATGAAAAAGATTTATTTCACAAGACACGGGCAAACATTCTGGAATGTAGAAAACAAGATATGCGGAGTAACGGACATAGGATTGACGCCGACAGGACACGAGCAGGCAAAGCAGTTAGGTGAACTTATAAAGCAAGGCAATTACGGCATAGACGAAATACTTTACTCTCCCTTAATCCGAGCAAAAGACACCGCCATAAAAATAAGCGAAATGACGGGAATACCGGCAAGAGAAGAACCACGCTTAACGGAACAGTGTTTCGGCAAATTTGAGGGAACGGCACGCAACGGCGAAGAGTTCATGACGGCAAAAGGGCATTTTATAGACAGTTACGAGGGCGGAGAAAGCATGTTAAAGCTTGCCCATAGAGTATACGGACTTTTGGACGAACTTATTACAGACGATAAAGTATACTTACTTGTAGCACACAATGGGATATCAAGAGTAATAAAGTCATACTTTTGCGATATGACAAACGAAGAATACGCACATTTTGGCATGAAGAACTGTGAGATTATCGAATTTGAGATAAATTCGTAAATGGGAGCATGAGGCATGAAAGAAAAAGAGCAGAAAAAAGCGGCAAAAGACTTTGCGGAACGCTGGAAAGGCAAGGGCTACGAAAAAGGGCAGTCGCAGAAGTTCTGGATAGACTTATTAGAGAATGTCTACGGAGTTGAAAATGTTTCGGAATACATTGACTTTGAAGAAAAAGTAAAGCTTGACCACACATCATTCATAGACGGATACATAAAAGAAACTAAAGTCATGATAGAGCAAAAGTCGATTGACAAAGATTTGCGAAAGCCAATAAAGCAGTCTGACGGCTCATTGCTTACGCCGTTTGAGCAAGCCAAGCGATATGTGCTGGACTTGCCATTGTCGAAGCACCCACGCTGGATAGTGACTTGCAATTTTGCAGAGTTTCTTGTATACGACATGGAAAAGCCGCACGGCGAGCCTGAACAGATATTTTTGAAAGACTTTTCAAGGGACTATTACAGAATGCAGTTTCTTGTTGAAACTGACAGCGAAACGATAAAGAGAGAAATGGAAATCTCATTAAAGGCAGGCGAGCTTGTGGGGAAGCTGTACGACGCTATCTTAAAGCAGTACAAAGACCCAACGAACGCAAAGACATTGAAGTCATTAAACATACTTTGCGTAAGGCTTGTATTTTGTTTATATGCGGAGGATTCGGGATTATTCGGAACGCACGAGATGTTCGGGAAGTATTTGCGAAGATTTTCCGTAAGCGAAGTTCGTCATAAGCTTGTGGAGCTTTTCAAGATTTTAGACACAAAAGAAGAAGAGCGTGACCCATATCTTGACGAAGATTTGCTTGCGTTTCCGTATGTAAACGGGGGATTATTTGCAGAAGAAAACATTGAGATACCACGTTTCAATGAAGAAATAGTAAATTTACTTATAGACAATGCGAGTGCAGGCTTTGACTGGTCGGAAATATCCCCGACAATATTCGGAGCGGTATTTGAAAGCACGCTTAATCCCGAAACAAGGCGTTCGGGGGGAATGCACTACACATCAATAGAGAACATACACAAAGTAATAGACCCGCTTTTTCTGGACGATTTAAAGAAAGAACTTGAAAAGATTAAGGAAATAAAGGCGGCAAAAACTAAGATAACGAAACTTGAGCAATTTTGCGAAAAGCTGTCAACGCTGATATATCTTGACCCTGCGTGCGGTTCGGGGAACTTTTTGACAGAAACGTACATAAGTTTAAGGCGGCTTGAAAACGAGGCAATAAAAGAGATATACGGAAAGCAGATACTAATTGACGAAGATTTCAACCCAATAAAAGTAGAGATAAGTCAATTTTACGGAATAGAAATAAATGATTTTGCGGTAACGGTAGCAAAGACGGCGTTATGGATAGCAGAATCGCAGATGATGAAAGAAACGGAAGAAATCATCAACAAGAACATAGAGTTTTTACCGCTTAGGAGTTCCGCACATATAACGGAGGGGAACGCATTAAGGACAGATTGGGCAGAAGTCGTGCCGAAAGACAAGCTTAGTTACATCATGGGCAATCCGCCGTTTGTTGGATATTCACTTCAAAGCAAAGAGCAAAAAAGCGACATTCTTTCGATATATGTTGACGAGAAAGGCAAACCATATAAAACAGCAGGCAAAATTGACTATGTTTCAGGCTGGTACTTTAAAGCGTCACAAATAATGAAAGATACGTCAATACGCACGGCTTTTGTATCAACAAACAGTATTACGCAGGGCGAACAGGTAGCGGCAATTTGGAAACCTTTATTTGACCGTTTTGGAATACATATTGATTTTGCATACCGTACATTTCGTTGGGACAGTGAAGCAACATTGAAAGCTCATGTACATTGTGTTATTGTAGGGTTTAGTGTTGCACCGAATACAGCTGATAAGCGGCTGTTTGATAATGGTATAGAAAAGGCTGCAAGCAATATAAATCCTTTTCTTGTAGAAGCACCGAACATTTTTATTGAAAGCCGTTCAACTCCTATTTGCGATGTTCCGAAAATGGTATATGGTAATAAGCCAACTGATGGTGGATTTTTGTTTTTATCCCCTGAAGAAAGAAAAGCTATAATATCAAAAGAACCATTTATTGAAAAATATATTAAACAGATTTATGGAGCAACTGAATATATAAACAGCAAACTTAGGTACTGTATTTGGTTGGTAGACACTTCTCCAACAGATATTCGTAAATCAAAATTTTTATCAGAAAGGGTTGCATGTGTTAGAAAATTTAGACTAAACAGTAAAAAAGAAGCCACAAAACGCAGTGCGGATACTCCTACATTATTTCAAGAGATAAGGCAACCTAATACAACATATATTATTATCCCCCGC
>CACWIU010000039.1 GCA_902761025.1 uncultured Ruminococcus sp.
GCCTTATACAGAGCCGTTAAATCAATTATAAAATTATATCATTATTTTTCAATCTAACAAATACATATTGAAAACCTCACAGAAAGGAAATGTCTTTTTATGAGTTTTTGTTTTTACATTATTTAACCTAAAAAAATTAAATAATATAAAAAACTAATAAATAATAAATTTTTTAATTGATTTACTAACTTATATAAAAATATTGAAAAAAATTTATATATATATTGAATTTTAGAATAATGTGATGTATAATTTAGCTGTGGTTATTTTTTAGAGTTTTATATATGATGACATTTAATTGAGAAAGGAGATTTTTGTATGAGTACAATACCAACGCCGCATATTTCAGCTAAAGCGGATGATTTTGCCAAAACAGTTTTAATGCCCGGCGACCCACTTAGAGCGAAGTTGATTGCGGAGAAATTTTTGGATAATGCAAGGCTTGTTACAGATATAAGAGGAGCTTTCGGATATACAGGCACCTATAAAGATAAGCCGGTTTCAGTTATGACGAGCGGTATGGGTATGCCTTCTATGGGTATTTATTCGTATGAGCTGTTCAATTTTTATGACGTTGACAATATTATAAGAATTGGTTCTGCTGGAGCATTATCTCTTAATCTTGATTTATACGATATTGTTGCGGCAATGGGAGCATGCACAGATTCAAACTACGCTTCACAGTTTGGGCTTAACGGAATTTTTGCCCCGATTGCAAGTTATAAGCTTTTGTCCGAATTTGTGCAGACATGCACATCTCTCGGAATAGATGCTCATGTTGGAAATATTTTAACATCGGACGCATTCTACAATGCAGACGAAACTTGTAATCAAAAATGGCAGTCAATGGGAGTTATCGCCGTTGAAATGGAAACAGCGGCTTTATATATGAATGCGGCAAAGTCCGGAAAAAATGCCCTTACTGTTTGTACAATTTCGGACTGTCCCTTTAAAAACACGGCAACAACAGCACAAGAGCGTCAAAATTCATTTCAAACAATGATAAAGGCAGCGTTGGAAACGGCAGTTAAACTGTAGTGTCGTGAAAGTAGGGTGATATATAAATGACCGATAAAGAATTAATTGATTTAGCGAAAAATGCTGCTCAGAACAGCTATTCGCCTTACTCAAAATTCAAAGTAGGGGCGGCGTTGCTTTGCAGTGACGGCACAGTATATACAGGGTGCAATGTTGAAAACATATCGTTTGGAGCGACTAATTGTGCAGAGAGAACAGCTGTTTTTAAGGCTGTTTCCGAGGGCAAAAGAGAGTTTTCAAAAATAGCCGTAACAGGTTCTGGCGACGGAAGTTTTTCGGAATTTACATATCCGTGCGGAGTTTGCAGACAAGTATTGAGTGAATTTTGCAAGGGAAATTTTTCGATTGTACTTTCGAACGGAAAGGAAATAAAATCAATTCCTTTCAGTGAATTTATGCCTTTCCCGTTTGATGATTTTTAAGTATGAGTAAAAAAATACTCGTATGTTAAGGGTTATTTTCCTTAACATACGAGTTGTTTTTTGTTTTTTATTCTTTAACAGATTTTATACGAATGTATTCGTCTATAGATTTTGCCGCTTGACGACCGGCACCCATGGCTTTAATAACAGTTGCGGCACCTGTTACTGCGTCGCCGCCGGCATAAACGCCCTCTTTGGTAGTTTGCATTGTTTCCTCGTTAACAATCAAACAGCCTTTTGCGTTAGCTTCAATACCTTTTGTAGTAGAGCGAATGAGCGGATTCGGCGCATTGCCGATTGCTATAATAACAGCGTCTACGTCAAGAACGAAGTTCGAGCCTGCTTTTGCAACGGGTCTTCTTCTGCCGCTTGCGTCAGGTTCTCCCAATTCCATTTCCACACATTCTAAACCGACTACTTTTCCGTTCTCATCGCCAATAACTTTTACAGGGTTGTTAAGGAGCTTAAAGTTTACGCCCTCTTCTTTAGAGTGATGAATTTCTTCATTACGGGCAGGCATTTCCTCTTCGCTTCTTCTATACACAATGTAAACATTCTCAGCGCCCAAACGCAACGCACTTCTTGCAGCGTCCATGGCAACATTGCCGCCGCCGACAACAGCTACGTTCTTAGGACGAATGATAGGAGTATCATATTCTTCTTTATAAGCTTTCATCAAGTTGATTCTCGTAAGAAATTCGTTAGCGGAATAAACGCCGATTAAGCCTTCGCCTTCCATGTTCATGAAGTTTGGAAGACCTGCGCCTGTTCCTACGAACACAGCTTCAAAACCGTTTTCGAAAAGCTCGTCGACAGACATAACTCTGCCCATTACCATATTTGTCTGAATATCCACGCCGAGGTCTTTCAGTCCGTCAATTTCTTTCTGAACGATAGCTTTCGGCAAACGGAACTCGGGAATACCGTACATCAAAACGCCGCCTGCTGTGTGGAATGCCTCAAATACGGTAACAGCATAACCCATTTTAGCCAATGTGCCTGCGCATGTCAAGCCGGCGGGACCTCCGCCGATTACAGCGACTTTATGACCGTTGCTTTCAGGCTTTTTAGGTTTTTCAGTGTTATGCTGCATATGATAATCGGCAACAAATCTTTCAAGACGGCCGATACCAACGCTTTCGCTTTTCAAACCTCTTACGCATTTTGATTCGCACTGAGTTTCCTGAGGACAGACACGTCCGCAAACAGCGGGCAATGAGCTTGCGCGAGTGATAACGGAATATGCTTCTTCAAACTCGCCGTTTCTTACGTGAGCGATAAATTCGGGAATCGGCACATTTACGGGACAGCCGCTCACGCAGGGCATATGTTTGCAGTTAAGACATCTTGTTGCTTCGTTCATTGCCATTTCGGCAGTATAACCTGTTGCAACTTCGTCAAAATTTTTATTTCTTACATTAGGGTCTTGTTCGGGCATAGGGGTTCTTGTCGGACACATATTTGCTACTGCCATGATTAATTCACCTCGACATTATTTATAAGTCTGCAATTCTTTTCTCTTGCTGTTTGTTCCATTGCTCTGTATGTGACGTTACGTTTCATAAGGTTCATAGAAACAATGGTCTTAATATTATACTGTTTGGTAAGCATGCTTACCGCTCTCATCATTGGCACCGGACCTATGGCGATAACTAAGTCATACTCAACACCATTTTTGATATTATTTTCAAGTGCGGTTGTAACAAAGCCCTTGTTTCCGTTAGAGCCGTCGTCTGTCATCAGGTAAAGATTATCGCAGGCAGCTTTCATTTCATCTTCAAGAATAATCAAATCCGTATTGCGGAAGCCGGCGATTATGTCAACAGCCGTACCCATTTTGTAAAGAGCCTTTGCCTGAGGATATGCGATTGCGCAGCCTGCGCCGCCGCCGATTACAGCAACTTTTTTGTATCCCTCAAGTTCGCTCGGAACGCCAAGAGGACCTACAAAATCAAGTATATATTCACCCTCGTTCAAAGTATCCAAGAGCATAGTGCTTGCGCCGACTTTTTGATAAATGATAGTAACAGAACCTTTTTCGGTGTCATAATCAGCGATTGTCAAAGGAACTCTTTCGCCAAATTCGTCAACGCGAAAAATTATAAACTGTCCCGGCTTTGCTTTTTTAGCAATCAGCGGAGCTTCTACAACCATTTTAGTCATAGAAGAATTTAACGCAGTTTTTTCTAATATTTTATACATAAAAAAACCCTTTCTTTCTTATTTTTAGCTTATTTTTAGCTGTTTTTTTTGTAGAGCTAATAAGAAAAATATATGCTAATCTTCGTAAATAATTAAACTGTACGAGCCTATTTCTTTATATCTTTTTTCAGCGAGATTTTTTTCATACTGCACTACGTCAGCATAGGAAAGAGGGTCGCTGAAATAAAAGTTTTTTTCATCGTATCCGATAAGGACAAGACAATGTTCATTCGCACGCCAAGTATATTTTGCTTTTGTGGGTTTTCCGTCCTTATCAGCGACGTACCATGTGTCGGTGAGGATTGATTGTCCCATTCCGATTGTTGCCCATACCATAACAGGAATACCGCGGGGCAGATATTCTTTTGAAAGTTCGTCAAGAGTCGTATCGCTTGTATCCTCGATATATAAATCTTCAAAATGAAAATTATCGAACATTTCAATAATTACGGGTGGATAGCACCCATAACCGCTGTATTGACGAGGGTCACCGACAAATGCTCGATAAGGTGTATCGGCATATACTTTGCCGTCTTTTGTTGATTTCATTTTAGAAACAGACAGCTTTGACATTAAATCTTTATAAGAAAGATTTTTCCCATAATAATCAAGCATCATTTTTGCGCTGACAATTTCGCAGCCTGTTGGCATATCGTTAAATTGAGTAATATGTTTAAGCTTTATTTGATACTTTTGGGGAATTGGGGAAACATGCGGTTCGTTACTAATTCTATCCGAGAATGTATTCTTGTATGAATCGGAAGATTTTTTATTTAGATCTGAATCTAAGTCCGACGAACCTTTGTGTTGTTTTAAATCCGAGTCCAAATCAGACGAACCTTTTTTTTGTTTTAAGTCTGAATCCGAATCAGACGAATCTTTCTTTTGATTTAATTCTGATTTTTGTGTTTTATATAATTCGTCATAAGTTTCTGTTTTGTAAACTGATTGAGAAACAACTGTTGAAGTAACTTGTATATTGCTGTTGTCGGGAATTTTGACAGTAAGAGCAGTTAAAATACAAAAAGCAGCTGCCAAACCCACCAAAAGCCAATGCTGTGGTGATAGCTTTCGATTTTCAAAAAATCTTATGACCTCACCTCCTAATGACATAAACGCAGTCATTACTTTAATTTTCGTATATATTCAAATGTTTTTTCTTCGCCCTCATCACGCAGCATAGTAAGGAGTTTTTCTAACAAATCAGAAGTTTTGGGGTGTATTACACGTTTATCTTTGCCTTTAAGAAAATATTTAATAGGGTCAGCGTCCGTATACTTTTCCCCATTATATATTTTACCGGCTGCAACCCTGTCGCAGAACATTTCTTTAACATATTTCAGCGGCATTTCCACAGGTTCAAGCGTTCTTGTTTTAGGGTTGTAATCCGTCCAGTATTCGAAATGGTGGCGATTTCTTCCTTTATGGTGCATCCACGCTTTGGAGTAGCCGTAAGCTTCTCTTTCGGCTTCATTTGGGCTGCGTGTTCCCTGATAAAACTTTGCTCCTACAAAAAACTCCGACGGACTGTATTTAGACATATCGTGTCCCAATCCCTGCCAAAAAATCCCTGCCTTGCGGCAAAGACGTATTACTTGATGTCTATGTTTAGTGATAGTGATAAAATGTTTTATAATACTTCCCATAACGAAACTACACCGCTTTATTAATAGTTATTGTGCAGCAAAAAAGCCGCACAATAACTATGTTTATAACTTAAAGTAAATGAGAAATAATATCCTCATGGCTCATTGCAGAAAGGTAAGCCGGCGGTATATCGAATACTGTTTTGCAGCCGAAGCACTTATTTTGCGCAAAACGATAAGCAGCGCGCGCATATGCTGCCAATACGCAAGCGGTAAATTCAGGGTTGGAATCAAGTTTCAAGCTGTATTCAATGATATGCTTATGCTCGCCGTTCAAGCCCGTTTTGCCGCTTCTGAGAACCAATCCGCCATGGGGGAGTCCGCTGTGATTTTTTGCCATTTCCTCTGCTGTGATGAAGTTTACGGTAGTATCGTAGTCAGCAAAATAATTCGGCATATTTTTAATTTGTTCTTCGATAGCAGCTTTATCAGCGCCGTCTTTTGCCACAACATAACAAAGTCTTGTATGCTTTTGTCTTGTTGACAATGGGGGATTTTCACCGTTGCGAACTGCTTCAAGCGCAGACTCTACAGGCACAGTGTATTGTCTTGCGTCGGCTACGCCTTCAATTCTTCTGATAGCGTCCGAGTGACCTTGACTTACGCCTTTGCCCCAGAATGTGTAATCGGCGCCGTCTACAAGAATACAATTTGCATATAATCTGTTGAGAGAGAACATTCCCGGGTCCCAACCAACTGAAATTACGCCTACGTGATTGGTTTCTTTAGCGGCGGAATCGACATTTGCGAAATGCTCGGGAATTTTAGCATGAGTGTCGAAGCTGTCGATGACGTTAAAGAGTTTTGCAAGTTTCGGCGTTTGTTTAGGCAAATCTGTTGCGCTGCCGCCGCATATAATCATAACGTCAATTTTATCTTTATATTCTTCTACAGAATCGGCGGAAATAACAGGAACACCTTCTGTTGCTATTTTTACCGACTCGGGATTTCTTCTTGAAAAGACTGCTGCAAGTTCCATGTCGGGATTTTGTTTAATGGCAGACTCCACACCTTTTCCAAGGTTACCGTAGCCATAAATGCCAATCTTAATGCTCATTGAAAACACCTCTTAAAAAATAATCATATTTTTGAAATAAAAACGTATCCACTTTAAGATTATACAACAAAATCTTTAGTAAATCAACAGTGAATTTTAAAAATTGCAAGATTTAAAAGTGAAAATTGCAAAAATCTTTTTTAAAATTTTATAAATGGGTTTTATTAAGTGTTTGCCGGAATTATATGTACAAATAAAAAAACCGCTTAAAACTCAATGCTCTAAGCGGTTAAGTCCGAGTGACTGGAGTCGAACCAGCGGCCTCTTGAACCCCATTCAAGCGCGCTACCAAACTGCGCCACACCCGGATAAAATGTGTTTCTGCAAACCACAATGAAGATTATATCACTCAGGAGTGAAAAAGTCAAGCAGTAATAAATTACAATTTTGTAACCTATTGCTGTTTGACTTTGTTTTGTAAATTATTAAAATCCTACGGGGATATTATGAGTTCTGCAAAGATTAAGCCAGTCGTTATATTCGTCGAGCAGGAGAGAATACAGTTGATTATCGCTTATAGAGCTAATGTCGTTGACGCAGGCAAAGTTAGCATTGTCAATATATCTGCCGGTAAGGGTATCCAGTTTTTCAAGAAAGGGGAACTGTTCTTTTCCTATGCCGAGGAATTTCCAAAATATGTTGTACTTTGAGGCTTCGGTAAGTATTTCTTTAGATTTAGCCTTATCGGAGTTAGCTCCGTCGGTAATAAAAATTACAAATGTAGGAATATAGGCTTTATTTTTCTTGCCGTATCTGTTTAAAATTTGCTTCATGATTGGAGCATAACAAGTTCCTCCGAAATGGTCTTGCTGAGATAGAATAATTTTTTGAACATATCCGTCCAAGTTTGCATAAGTTACGGGTTCGAGTTCCTTAAAAGTTGAATCAAACCAATAAAATTCAAGTTCCGCATTATCGTCGAAGCACATTGCCATAGGAAAAATTTTTTCCAATAAATCCTGCACAGTACCGTCCTTATACATATTTCTCATAGAGCCGGAATGGTCGAGGACAAACACTACTCGTGCAGTTGCAGCTTGAATATTGTTTTTCTTGACTTCATCAAGGATTATTTCTTTTCTGAGCGAAATTTTTTTGTTTAGAGCATCATTTTTTGTCAGACTGACCGGGTGACTTGTTTTCAGCGAAATATCGGGAGCGGCAGAATTATTGCCTGTTCTGGAAAAATTCAAGAATCCCATAAAAAATCTCCTTTACGAAATAAAATATAGGTTAAGAGCAAAGTCTTTAGTGTAATTCTAACACTTTTTATTAATGATTGCAACTGTCAAAAGCAAAAAAAATTCATCTACACTTTTGTCATTCTCACTGCATATTATGTAGCATTAGGGATAAGTTTTTTGATATGCTTGTCCTTAAAAAAGAGGTGATAATTTTGGAAAGTAAAAATTTAATAATGATGAATTCTATAACATCGGTTATGCGAGCAAAAGAAATAATTGCCAAAAAGGGGCTGCGTTCACAAATAGTAAGAACGCCGAAAAGTTTGGCAAAAAACGGCTGCGGTTACAGTTTGTACGTACCTTTTGAAATTTCAAAAGCTCAGGAAATTATACGCGCGTCGGGCATAAGTTTTACGGTTCCTACAAGGGAGCGTGAACGAAAGTGATTTATTTTGACAATGCTGCCACTACTTTTCCAAAACCGGAAAGTGTGCGCCGCGCCGTCAATCAAGCTATTGTCAATTACGGCGCCAATCCCGGAAGAAGCGGTCATAAGCTTGCGATGAAGTCCTCTGAGATTATTTATCGCTGCCGAAGCAAAGCAGCGTCTTTTTTTGGTGACGATAATCCTGCTGACGTAATATTCACATTGAATTGTACTCATTCTATAAATATAGTTTTAAAAGGATTGCTTAGCGAGGGAGATCATGTTGTGGTGTCGGATTTAGAGCATAATGCCGTTATGCGTCCTCTGCAAGCGCTAAAAAACAAGAAAAACGTATCCTATACCACTGCGAACGTATCGGATAAAAGTGACGAAGAAACATTGAACAATTTTCGCGACGCGCTGCAAGAGAATACAAAACTTGTAGTATGTACGCATGTGTCTAATGTGTGGGGAATCAAGCTGCCTGTTGAACGAATTACGGCTATGTGTCACCAATACGGCATATATGTATTGATTGACGCTGCGCAGAGCGCGGGATTGCTTGATATAAATTCAAAACAAAATAAGTATGATTTTGTTTGCACTGCCGGTCATAAGGGGTTATATGGTCCTATGGGAACGGGCTTGCTCATTACTCCGCACCATAATTTGTTGGATACGTTTATGGAAGGCGGAACAGGAAGCGGTTCCGAGTTTTTCGAACAGCCTGCCGAGCCGCCTGATAAGTTCGAGAGCGGCACGCCAAATCTTATTGGAATTGCAGGACTTAGCGCAGGGTTTGATTTTCTGAACGCTGTCGGCATAAAGCAAATCGAATTGCATGAAATGCGGCTTTTGACAGCATTATATGACAGATTGTCGTATAATAAAAAAATCATTCTTTACACGGAGCGTCCGACATCAGGAAAATGCGGAGGAGTAATTTCATTTAACGTAAAAAATATCGATAGTGAAACGGCAGCGGAATACTTGAACCAAAACTATTCTGTTGCGGTTCGAGCCGGTTTGCATTGTTCTCCTTTAGCTCACAAGCATTTTGGAACGGAAGAAGTAGGGGCAGTAAGAATAGCTCCGTCTTATTTCAACACAATGAAAGAAATAGATTTGCTTGCCCGAGCTTTAACACAAATTTAAAAAATTATTACTTCCCACTTTTTTCCAATGGGTGGGAAGTAATAAAAAAATTGCGCATGATATTATAAAAAAAGGTTGCATATATAATTTTTTGTGATAAAATATTATTATGAAAACATCGTGCGATAGAGAAAAATGCGGCGCTTTTATTGGCTTGTAAAATATTGGAGATTTAATAATTTATTATTTTATTTTTTATTTTTAAAGAAAAGCGAAGGGAATAGAAAATTCTATGGAAGCAATCAATCAGGTTATTGAAAATTTCTTTGCGATAATGCGTACCTTTCGTCTGAAAGATGCGATTGACATTACAGCGATTGGTTTTATTATATATTATTTGATAAAACTTGTCAGAGAAACACGAGCAGTTCAGCTTGTAAAAGGTATTTTTATATTATTGGTATTATATGGATTTGCTTATTTATTTAAACTAACTATGTTGACAGCCATGCTGAATCGATTTTTTGAGTTTGCGGTTTTGGTTCTTTTTATTGTGTTCCAGCCGGAAATGCGAAAAGTTTTGGAACAGCTTGGACGCAGTAATTATACATACAGAAAATTAAAAAGCGTTTTTACGGAATCAACAAGCGAAGAGGACATTCTTCGTCAGAAGAGAACAATTTCAATATTTGTCGATGCCGTTATGCAGCTGCATAAAAAAAAGACAGGCGCGCTTATAGTTTTTGAGAGAAGAACCCGATTAGGCGATATTGCCGACACAGGCACTATTATAAATGCCGCTCCGTCTGTAATGATGATAGGCAATATCTTCTTTAACAAAGCTCCTCTGCATGACGGGGCAATGATTGTTCGCAATGGCAAGATTTATGCCGCAGGCTGCATATTGCCTCTCACACATAATGAAAATGTAGATGACAACTTGGGTACTCGACACCGCGCAGCGTTGGGAGTAAGTGAGGAATCAGATGCGGTAGTAGTTGTTGTTTCGGAAGAAACCGGTTCGGTATCAGTTGCGCTTAACGGAGAACTCACAAGGGATTATACAAGAGAATCGCTTACCAATGGACTTAATAAACTACTTATTGCCGAGGAAAACGAACCTTCGGACAAGTTCTCTTTCTTATCCGGAAGCAGAAAGGAGAAGAAAAAGAATGAGCGGCAAGAATAAAAATGTAAAAACGGCAGCGAGAAAACGTTCAATCAGTTCCCTTTTTAACAACGATAAATTTCTTTTGGCAGTTTCATTTGTGACAGCGTTTTTTATATGGGTTGCAATTTCGATGAACAGCGGAGAAACATTGAATTACCCTGTGGTTGATATTCCTGTGACAATGGATCTTTCGGAAGAAGCGGAGGCAGACAGCCTGTCCGTAGTCAGCATTAACGGGCTTGCCGTAGATGAGTTCCGAACTACTGTGCGTGTAAAGGGAAACAGCGTTACCGTAGGTTCTTTGAAGCCCTCGGATATTCAGGTTTACGGCTCTAATCTTGGCAATATTGTTACGTCGGGGTCATACAATGTTACATTAATGGCTCGGCAGCTTGGCGTTAAGAATAATTATGACATTATATCTGTCGTTCCGTCTGAGGTTGCGATTGTTGTTGACAGAAATGTCACAAAAGAATTGGAGCTTACTGCGCAGATTACAGCCAATTCGCCGGTAGAATACTACATGGGCAGTCCCGCATTGTCTGCTAAGTCTGTTACAATAAGCGGTCCCGAACAAAGTGTTTCAAAGGTTGTAAAAGCTGTTGTGCAGACTACGATTGAAGAGGAGCTTACCGAAACGACCGTTTTTGATAATTTGGAAATTAAGCTTTACGATGCTGAAAACCAAGAAATTAAAGACGATTCGCTTGTTGTTGACCCGATAGATGTTAGTGTTACAATACCCGTACTTTTGAAGAAAACTGTTCCGTTGGTTCTTAATTACGAAAATGCTCCGAAGAATTTTAGCGCCGGAGATTTTTTGACCATAGAACCGTCCGAATTGGAAATTGCCGCTTCGCCTGATGTTATCGGTTCTTTGGAACAAATAACCATTGGCACTCTAAATTTTAACGAAATTTCTTACGGAATGTCTTCTTTGTCATATGAGTTGACTATGCCGGAGGGCGTTAAAAATTTTAATAATATCGAAAAAGCAACGGCAAAATTCAATTATTCCGGATACTCCACAAAGTCATTTGTTATAACTGATTTTAAATTTGAGAATGTTCCGCAGGGACTATCTGCATCGGCGTCTTCTTACAGAAGTTTGCTTGTGAGAGTGCTGGGACCCAAAAGCGAGATATCAGATTTAAAAGCGTCTGATGTTACCGCCATTATAGATTTGTCTAATGCCAAGATTGGCACGTCTGATTATTCTGTTGAGATAAGATTTAATACGACAGATTATTGCTGGATTTACGGAACTTACTCTGTAAGCGTTACCGTCGGAGATTCAGCGGTGGTTTCGTCATCATCTCAGACTGTGCAGGAAGAAAGTGATACGGAATAAATCCGGCACGAAAATTAACTTTACAGGCTTGTTTAATGTTTGAAACGACAGACATTAAACAAGCTTTATCATTTTGTTATAGATTCAAGGCAAAGCAATTTACGATATTGTTCCACAAAAAAATTAGAAAAAATGTTGATTTATGTTATATAATGTGATATAATAAAAAATTATATATTACATATGCTTAAAGGGGTTGTTATAATGAAAGTGTGGACAGTTTCAGAAGTGGACAAAGGCAATGCCAAGAGAATTTCCGAGGATTTTAATGTGCCTTTGCTGCCGGCAATCCTGTTGGATGTGAAAAAATTTGAAGATAATGAAACCTTGTGGGAATTTTTATCGTCGGACGCTGATTTTTCAGATCCATATCTTATGACTGATATGGACTTTGCGGTTGAACGCATTAATACCGCAGTACGCAACAAAGAAAAAATTTGTATTTATGGGGACTATGATGCGGACGGCGTTACGTCAACCGCATTGTTATATTCGTATCTTGAAAGTATCGGAGCAGATGTGACGTATTATATTCCATCTCGGGAAACCGAAGGCTACGGAATGAATAAGAATGCCATACAAGTTATAAGCGATAGTCATGTAAATTTGATTATAACTGTTGACAATGGAATTTCAGCGTATGAAGAGGTGGAATATGCAAACTCCTTAGGAATAGACGTTGTTATAACAGATCATCATGTTCCGCCCGAGAAGCTGCCAAATGCCGTCGCTATTGTTGACCAGCACAGGAAAGACGATACAAGCCCCTTTAAAGATTTTTCCGGCGTCGGCATTGTTTTTAAATTAGTTATGGCTCTCGAAGATAACGATTTAGACATAGAAAAGCTTTTAGATGATTATTCGGATATTGCGGCTATCGGAACTATTGGCGATGTTGTAAGTTTGACCGGTGAAAACAGAATACTTGTTCGTGAAGGCTTAAAGAGAATAAACAGCAGCAAGCGTCTTGGAATCGCAAAACTTCGGGAAAATGCCGGCACTGATAAAAAAGATATGTCGGCGGTAAATATAGCGTTTAACATTGTTCCAAGAATAAACGCAGGCGGCAGACTTGGATTATCGCAAAGGTCAGTTAAGCTTCTTCTTACAGATGATGAACGTGAGGCAGCGGAAATTGCGGAAGAATTGGGAGAAGATAACCGTAAAAGACAGCAAATAGAACATGAAATTTTGGAAGAAGCTGTTAAGTCAATAGAATCAGATCCAACTGTGAAATATCAAAAAGTCCTTATAGTAGCCGGAGAAAACTGGCACCAGGGAGTAATCGGCATTGTTGCCGCACGACTTAAAGAAAAGTACGGCAAACCGACTATTGTTATTTCTTACAGCGGTGAAAATGCCAAAGGCTCGGGACGAAGTATCGAGGGTTTTCATATGCGTGACAGCGTTGCTTACTGCGAAGATTTAATAACAATTTTTGGCGGTCACCCAATGGCGGCGGGACTTTCGATGCCGACAGCAAACATTAACGCTTTCCGTAAAAGAATAAACGAATATGCGGATACGTTAAAAGAATTAGTTTTCCCAAAATTAGAATTGAGCTGCCGGTTGAATCCGGCTTCCATTACGCTTGAAATGGTGGATAGCCTTTCGGTGCTTGAGCCTTACGGCACGGGAAATCCGGCTCCGATTTTTGGCTTGTTTGAGGTAACGCTTCGTAAAGTTACGCCGCTCTCAGGGGGAAAACATCTGAAATTATTAATATCTAAGGGAACGACAGAACTTTCAGTGATGTATTTCAATGTCACTCCGCAGGAATTTCCTTACGAAATAGGGGATATTATTAATGCGGCGGTTATATTAGACAAGAATTATTATAATAATAGAGAAGAGCTTTCTCTCAAAGTTAAAGAGCTTTCATTCTTTGGAACAAACCATAAAGAGCTATTGGAAAGCATGTCTGTTTTTGATTCGTATATGACAGGAAAGCCGGTTACAGCTCAAATGAAAAGTGAGTTGTCGGTAAACAGAGATGATTTTGTAAATGTATACAAATTTTTAAAAAAGCATAAAGGATTTCTTTATGCGCCTGAAATAATGCATTATCGCCTTGGAACAGAACCGATAGGAAAGATGATGCTTGTATTGGAGGCAATGAAAGAGTTAAATTTAATCACAATGGATGCCACGCAATCCATGCTTAATATTAAAATGGTAGAAAATCCGCAGAAAGTGGACATTATGTCCGCGCGTGTTTTATCTCGTTTATTCAATTCCTAATATAAATTACTGTCAATAAACTTAATATCAAGGCGAAGCCTGTTGAAGTTTTTCTCCAACTTTTTTCAAAAAAGTTGGAGACAGTGTTTTATATATAGTAAATCAAAAATTTTTAAAGATTTTATCGGAAAGGTGTGTTGATTATGGCTGCAAACAGAAAGTACTATCAGGATTATGAGGAACTTTGCGAGCTTTTGAAAAAGAGTTCCAACGAGTATGACTTAGAGAAGATAGAGCGAGCCTATCTTCTTGCAGAGAAAATGCACGGTAATCAGAAACGGGTATCCGGTATTCCTTATATTCTTCACCCTACTTCGGTAGCCTGTATAATTGTTGATTTGGGATTGGATACCGACTCTGTAACTGCCGCATTGCTTCACGACGTTGTTGAGGATACCGATGTTACGCTTGATGAAATTTCCTCGGAATTTGGCGAAGATGTTGCCAAATTGGTAAACGGTGTGACGAAAATCAGTAAGATTAATTTTACGACAAAGGAAGAGCGTCAAGCCGAAAATGTAAGGAAAATGCTTATAGCCATGGCGGACGATATTCGCGTAATTATTATCAAGCTGGCTGACCGTCTGCACAATATGCGGACGATTGACTGTATGCGCGAGCAGAAAAGGCGTGACATTGCTCTTGAAACTATGAAAGTATTTGCTCCGATTGCCCACCGCCTTGGCATTATGGCAATAAAGGACGAAATGGAAGATCTTTCTCTTCAATACTTAGACCCGATAGGCTATAAGGAAATTCAAATTTATTTGGAAAACCATATGTCTGACGGTCAAGGCTTTATTAATCGCATAATGGAGCAGATTTCTACTCGTGTGGCAGATTACGTTAAAGGCGCAAAAGTGACAGGAAGAGTAAAGAGCATTCACGGAATTTACAAAAAAACTATAATTCAAGGTAAGTCTATTCAGGAAATTTACGATATTTATGCAGTAAGGGTTATTGTTAATAATATTGTCGAATGTTACTATGTATTAGGTATAGTCCATGATATGTTTCAGCCTTTGCCGAATCGTTTCAAAGACTATATCTCGACTCCGAAACCTAATCTGTATCGTTCGCTGCACACAACTGTAATCGGTTCGGACGGAGTGCCTTTCGAAGTTCAGATAAGAACTCAGGAAATGCACCAAATGGCAGAATACGGTATCGCTGCGCACTGGAAGTATAAGCTTGGTTTAACAAGCAAAAGCTCCATGGATAATCAGCTTGCATGGATTAGACAAATGCTTGATAATCAAGAAGACAACCATGACCCGGCTCGTTTAATCAATGATATTCATACCGATTTGTCATCGGACGAAGTGTTTGTCATTACTCCAAAGGGCAGAATAATTAATTTGCCGCTTGGGTCAACCGCAATAGACGTTGCGTATGCTATTCACAGCGAAGTCGGCAATCGTATGATAGGAGCAAAGGCGCATTATAAAATCGTGCCGATTGATTACGTTGTTAAGAACGGTGATATTATTGAAATCATCACCGGAAAAGAGGGTTCTGTGGGACCGAGCCGAGATTGGCTTAAAATTGTAAAAACCAGCAGCGCAAGAAACAAAATCAGACAATGGTTCAAGCGTGAAAAGCGTGAAGAAAACATTGCCTTGGGCAAAGCTGAATTTGAAAAAGAATGTAAAAAGAATGGCTTTGAGTTAACCGAAAAAGAGTTGGAAAAAATGCTTGAGCCTATTCTTCGCAAAAAGAACATTCCTTCAATGGAGCATTTTTATGCGTCCATAAGCTATGGCGGAACGGTTTTGTGGAAGCTGATGCCGAGAATAAAGGAAGAATACTCCAAAGTTTTGGAAGAACGCCGTAAGGCTGAGGGAGCGGAAGAAGACGTCGTTTTCCCTGGTCTGAAGGGTGTAGTCGGCCCCCAGCTGGAAGCGGTTGTAGGAAGAGCGGTAGGTCTCGGCCGGAAGTCCGTCCACTTCGTCGATATCCTGGTCGCTTTTGCGGTCGTCGAAAGAGCCGGTGTAGTCCAGGCTGGCGTTGAAGGTATGGATAAAGTGTTCCCCGCCTGCCCATGTGCGTCCGCCGCGGAACCAAATGCTATCTTCGCTGGGCGCCCA
>CACWIU010000040.1 GCA_902761025.1 uncultured Ruminococcus sp.
TACTGATTGTCAATAGTTTCAGTAAAAAAACAATCGGCATTCATCCCCCACTTTCGCTTCGCTTAGAAGTGGGGGTATTCTGCCGAGAATTGGATAAAAAAAATGACCGCAAACATAAATTTGCGGTCATTTAAAAAATTATTTTTTGCTTTTCTTACCAAGAAGAACCATTACTATAACTAATACTAATGCAATTCCTATAACTATAACCGCTGTCAAAATTCTGCGGCTGCCAGTTATCGGTGCGGCAATGTCAGCCGCCGCAAACGCTGACGACGTTAAAATACTTGAAACAGCAAACACAACAGAAAAAATCATAATAGAAATTATTTTTTGAAAACGCTTCATTTCTTCCACTCCCTTTTTATAAAAAAGCCGGACACAAAAACTTATTGTCTGAACATATCCACCATACTGTTAACAAAATCCAAAGGAGAAGTCTGGGAACTTGTTTCTTCGGACGATACGGGACTTTCGATTTGTTCGGAATCGTAGTATTCATTGTAGTTTCCGTTATCATCGTAATAACCATTATCATAATAATATTGGTCATTATCGGGGTAACTATAATCATCTTCACTATAATAATTATCATCGGAATAATAATTATTGTCATCGTCATAGACGTAAGATTCTTCGCTTTCTTCGCTGCTGCCAAAGAAATTTATTCTCGACTCGATTTCGTCCGTTACATAGTCTTTAACATTGCTTATAATATTGTCTACAAAGTTTCCGCTTGACGTTGCCTCGTCCGAAGAGGTATCTTCTTCCGAAGAGCTGTTATCCCTTTTGTAAAAATCTTTCGGGATTGTTACGTCGGAAGACTCGTCCGACTCGCTCTCAATACTGAAGCTGTTTGATATGTCCGTATCGTCATTTCCGCCCAAACTAAGCTTGTCACTTATAGCAGAGGGCATTGCAAACACACCCGATATAAAGCACCAAATAATAACAGCTATAATTGCAAGCACAAGAAAAATCAAGATTTTTTTTAATATTTTGTTTCCTATATTGCCGAAATTGCTTTTCTTAGGGCTGACTTTTTTAGGGACAGTCGGCCGTCTTGGCGGCTGGTCTGAAGGAGTATCCTCGGAAATATCTTTATCAACAGATATATTGTCAAATCCGTCGCCCATAAGTCCGTTCAAAAAATCTTCCGGGTGCTGAGTACGCTTTGTGTAATCGACTTTCAATGCTTTGAACATAGCTTTCTCGGCTCCGGGAGTAATCGGTATGCCAAGCTTATAAAGAGAAGTAAGAGAATCGCTCGTATTTCTCTTTATTGCAGAGGGTACGGAAATACCCGTAAGCATTTTGTACATTGTAGCCGCCGCAGCATAAACGTCTGTCCATGGTCCCTGTTCCATATTCATATAGTACATTTCAAGGGCACTGTAACCTACCCTTAGCTTTCCGGCGTCACGCTGAGTGTAAACATTTTTATTAAATTCGGAAAGATTATAATCTAATAAATAAATACGGCTTTCAGACGTTACAATAATGTTTTCCGGGCAAAGATCGCCATGAATAACACCTAATTTGTTAAGCTGACGCAATCCTTGCAAAACACCGGTTATAATGGTAATAGTTGAATCATATGTCAGCTTGCCTTTTCTTTTCAGAATGGAACTTAAAGCCTCGCCTCGAATCAACTCGGTTACAACATAAGCCGTATTGTTTTGTTCAAAGCATTCCACAAGCTTGGGAACTGCCTTAACGTCATTTGAATTAAGCTTATTGTTTTCGTCAATAAAAGAATCTTTGCGTATGGAAAACTCAACCTCGGAATCTTCCGACAAAGGCTCTACCTCGCGTCCGTTACGAGAACGCGTTGCAAGATATGACGGCATGAACTCTTTTACAACAACATTTTTCTGAGTAAATTCGTCAAAGCACTCATACGCAACGCCAAATCTTCCAAAACCGATTACACTGGTAATGGAATATCTCTTATTAAGACGTTTGCCGCTTCGCAGATAAAATATTTCGGAATCGCCGGAAGACGCATACACATCTTTAGTCGAATCGGATTTGCTTGATTTTTTCTTGTTTCTTTTAAAAGTTTTAGTATCCTCGGCAATATCAAATTCCTGCGTAACCTGAATACTTTTAGTCATCGCCTTAGAACGTGGTTTATAGCCACAAAACGGACATTCCGGCAAATCATTGTCATATGTCTTACGGCAGTGCAAACATACTTTCATTCAAAGGCTCCTTTCACATACTCTTCGTCACTTTTTCTCTTTCTTTTCTAACTTTTTTCTAACTTTTTTCTTTAAAGGGCTTCGCCCTTTAAACCCACCAACTTTTTTGAAAAAAAGTTGGACAAAAAACTTTAACGGGCTTCGCCTTTAATATTATTTTAATTATATTTTTAAATTTATATTTTATTCAACGTATTGCAAAATTACCACCGTCGCATTATCCTGCAGCAACAAATTTTTTTCAGTCACCGCCGCAGTAATTTCCTTGCAGCATACGGCGGCATCGTCAATATTCTTCCTGACAATGTCGGCAAGTTCGTCTTGAGTAAGAGTATCCGTCACGCCGTCCGTGCATAAAAGCAGCCAATCCCCGTTCTTCATCACGTAAGGCTTGGAGTTTATGTCGCGATACGCAACGCCGCCCATTCCCAAATAACTCAGCAAAGAATTTTGCTGAGGGTCTTTCTCTGCCTGCTCTCGAGTCATCTTTCCGCATGAAACCAATCTGTCAAGATACATCTTGTAATTATGTTCGCTTGTAATTTTTTTCAGCGTATTGTCTTGAAACATAAATATGCTGCTGTCGCCTACACTCACCCAATACAGCCGCCTGTTTTCAACCAATGCGGCGACTATCGTAGTACCCGAACCCCTTTCCGTTGCAAGGTCTTTCCATTCGTTTATTTCACAGTCAATATAGTCTACCATTTCGGAAAAGAAATGCGGAATGTCTATTCTTTTTAAGGGGAGCTTATTCACAGCAATTTTCATCATAGCAACAGCCGTAAGACTTGCCCTGTCGCCCGCCTCCAAACCGCCCATGCCGTCGCATACGACGGCAAATGTTCTTGTCATCTTAAAAGGCGAAACCCTGCCCGACGGTGTAACATAAAAACTGTCCTGCTGGTTCTCTCTTTTTCCGACTATTGAATCAAAAGCAGTGATGATACAAGGCTCTTTCCTATAAGCCCTATAAGCTGTTCCATACTTTTCCGCAAAATGACGGCTTACAGAATGAACCTCAAGCTTTCGGGCAAAGCGTGGTTTGAAATTTATATGAAAATTGAAATATTGTTTTGGCGGAGATTCTGACGGTATTGCCTTATCTCTGACAAATTCCTGTTTCTTTAGTCTTTTTCTGAACATACAATACACCCTGTATATTTTACCAATAATTTTCTTGCTAAAAGTGAAGTATTGGTAAAGTTTTTATGAACAACTTCGGGATTTTGTGTGAACTGCTATTTACAATATACGATTTCATGGGCAGACGCCTTTGAACGATACAACGCTTTGTCTGCCATTCTGTACAAATCGTCAAAATTAGTGCCGTTTTTCGGTGCGATTGCCGCTCCGCAGCAAGAAGTAAGAGTAAGTTTTGTCACCTTGTCGGGAAATTCGGCAATCCCGGCTTTTTTTATTCGACCGTTAATAAAACCCTTGTTGCATTCCCCGGACACAAAGACTAAAAATTCATCTCCGCCCAATCGTCCTACCAACTGCTTGTCAAAAGCTCTTTGAAGACGCGAAGAAAAGCGTTTTATCAAAAGGTCGCCTTCCATATGTCCAAAAGTATCGTTTACCATTTTAAATCCGTTCACATCGAAAATGAGCAGAGTTCCGTTAGGGTCGTCGGCAAGCTGAAACTCCATTGCCTCAATAAAGCCTTTTCGTGAAAGAGTACCTGTCATCGGGTCATGACGTATCTCATTTTCTAAACTTTGAATTTTATTTTCGTAGATTTTTTTTTGTTTTTTTAATTTAATGAGAAGATGAAACGTAAAAAAACAGAATACTGCGGCAATGATAATTACTAAGACAAATTCTGCCTGCTCAAGTTTACTCATAAAAAGCACCTTCTGTTCATTAAGATTAATAATTATTATATCATAGCCAAACAGAACTGTAAATAGTGATAATTTTTTTAGAGCAAATTTTCACTCTAAGTTAACAAAATGTACACAAAATATTCTTAATTTAGATAAACTTTTATGCTATAATTTCGTAAATTAGAAAGGTGTACTGTTAATTATGGAAAGAGTTTATGAATTTTTAAAAAAAGCAGGAACATATTATCTCGCCACTGTCGAGGGCGATCAGCCAAGGGTTCGTCCGTTCGGGACTGTGGATATTTTCGAGGGAAAGCTTTACATTCAAACCGGCAAATCTAAAGAAGTTTCACATCAAATTGCAGCAAATCCAAAAGTTGAGATTTGTGCTTTTCACGATGGAAAGTGGATTCGTATAACGGGAACTCTCGCAAGAGATGACAGACGTGAGGCAAAAGCTCATATGCTTGACAACTACCCCGAGTTACAATCCATGTATTCGCCTGATGATAATAATACAGAGGTGCTGTACTTCGAACATGCGACTGCGGTTATTTCCTCCTTTACCGAAGCACCCATTTTAGTCAATTTCACAGAATAGAGCGGATTTATTCCGCTCTATTTCTGTTTCTTAAAAAATACCCTTCTCCATGCCTCGAAAAGCTTAGAGAAGAGTTTTTATCAAACATTTTTTAAATCAAGAATCAAAATATTTTAATTCTTGACAAATTTTCCTACAATGGGAACTTTTTTATAAACTCCGTTAACGGCAGCTGCCGCTCCCGAAAAAACAGGAACTAATACAAGCACAAGCATTAAAATTCCTATCGCCGCCGCCGTGAGATTATAAATCATGTAGTTGAGCCGCAAAACCCAAACCATTAATATACGCAGTCCGATTACAGTAAGCAGCGTTATATTATTTATAATCAAAGAATAAACAAATACTGCAAATCCCTGCTTTGTATGAGCCTTGCAAAAATCAGAATGATTTCTCTTGATAAACGGAAAAATTAAAAGAATGCCAATATACGCCAAAGCTGCCAAATTCTTGTGTTTTGCGATATCATTCTCCGCAAAATTGCTTTTATTAATTTTATTATTATTATTAACTTCGGAATTGTTCAACTCATCTTTATTTTTTCGAACAGGAGCGGAAGATTTCTTTGCATTAACGCTGCTCGGCTCGACATTTTTTTGAACAACAGGTTTTTTCTTAACTTTAGGCTTAGCCGTTTCGGAGACAGCGGCATTTTTTACCGCTGGTTTTACGGCTGTCTGAGCTTTTGGAGATTCGGAAACAGCCTGCGGCTTTTTCTTGACTTTAGGCTTAGCCGTTTCGGAAACAGCGGCATTTTTTACCGTTGGTTTTGCCGCTGTCTGAGTATTGGGAGATTCTGAAACAGCCTGAGGCTTTTTCTTAACTTTAGGCTTAGCCGTTTCGGAAACAGCAGCATTTTTTACCGTTGGTTTTACGGCTGTCTGAGTATTTTGAGATTCGGACACAGCCTGCGGCTTTTTCTTAACTTTAGGTTCTCTTTTTTCAGACAACTCTTTTTTACTTTTATCAGCGTCTGACACACGAGATTTATTCTGTCTGTTTTTATCTGCATTTAAAGACGAACGAGATTCAGAATTTCCGGAAGTTCTTTGCGGAATATTGCGGCTTTTAACTTCATTTGAAGATTTTTTTGTGCGGTATACTTTTCTTTTGCCCACAATATCGGAACTCGTTTCCCTGTTAATCACAACAGGCTTTATCGGTTCGGGTTCGGCAGGACGTTCGTTTTTTATAGATTCTTCAACGTTAAAATGAACCTCGCCCATTGCTTGTTCCTGCTTATAGATTTTCTCTAAAACAGCACCTTTTCTTACTTTTTCGTATTTCTCGCCGGAGGAATAAAGTTCTATTCTCTGTTCTCCGGTTCTCGCAAGCTTTTCGGCTTCCGCATTTGAAAAAATTTCCTTGTTGCTGTCAGCGCTCTTTTTTTGCGCAGTTCTAAGAGGCGCTCCACATTCAACACAAATATAACTATCGGGAGAATTGGCAGCACCACATGCCTTACATTTGTACAAAATTAACCCCTCCACAAGGCAGTCTTAACGACTTACAAAACATTAAAATAAATAACCTTAACTTATCTCATCTATTATAGAATATAAAACATGCTTATGTCAACTTAAAATATTGTAACAATTTGTAATATTATATTGATTATAAGAATTTTGTGTAAAATATTGCAAAATTATCAAAAATAGTATAGAATAGAGAAAGTACAACAAAACTAAAACAGGAGCATATTGATATGAAAAGAATAATTGCCGCTTTGCTTTCAGCTGTAATGATAGCCGGAACGCTTAGTCTGACCGGATGCGAGAAAAAAACATTCAGATTTGCCGGAAGCGAATACGATTACAACACAACCGAAATATCAGTTGAGGGAAAAGTAATTTCCTCATTTACCGAATTATTTTCTTGCGAATCGCTGACATCACTTATACTTGAAAACTGCGAAATAACCGACAACGACCTTAATGCAATATCTCAGCTCACCGGACTAAAAAAACTTACTTTGACAAACAACAAAATTACAGATGTATCTGCATTAGCCGAGCTTACAGAACTTCAAGTGCTTTCGCTTGCTAAAAATGAAATTTCAGACATTAAGCCGCTGGGTTCATTGTCCAATCTGAACTATCTGGACATTGGAAAAAATCCCGTAAGCAATATCAGCGAATTGAGCAAGCTTGAAAATCTGCAAGTATTATATGCGGACGAAACAAAAATTACCGACATTACGCCCGTTGAAAATTTAACCGCATTGGAAGAATTATATCTCAGCTATGACAATATTTTGGGATTTAACGCATTGTCTGATTTGAGAAAGCTCAGAGTACTGGATTTGCACTCTTCCGGATTAAGCGGATTAGGCGTCTTGGAAGAGCTTACAAATCTTGAAGAATTATACATAGGCGAAAATCCCGATATAAAAAAATTTGCGTCTTTATCGAAATTGGAAAGCTTAAAAATTCTTTACGCTCAGGGCGATTCAATAACAGACATTTCATGTTTATCGGGATTAAAAAACCTGAAAGAACTTGACTTAACCAATGACAGCGTTGCCGATTTATCACCGCTTGAAAATATATCAACGCTTAAAATTCTCAACATTGAGGGGAATTATGCCGTATCCAAAGAAAATGTAGGCGAAGTTATGACGGCACTCCCCGGCTGTGAAGTAACGCATTCAAAGCTGAAAACTCAGCTTGAACTTGACATGACCGCAGGAACACCCGACAATGCTCAAAAAGAAACTGACAGTAAAAAAACGTCTTCAAATTCTTAATAAATTAAAAATTTATTTTTTAAAAACAGGGCAGATTTTTCCTGCCCCGTTTTTTTATTTTTTAAATCACTGCTTTTTTAAGTTCGCCTGTTTTGTTAAGTTTTTCCCACTCTACATCAAGGTCTTCTCTGCCTATATGACCATAGCTTGCAAGCCGGCGATAAATAGGTCTTTGAAGTTTAAGATTTCTTATAATAGCGCTTGGACGCAAGTCAAAAACTTTGCCGACTGCCTCGGAAAGTTTCTCATCGCTGACCTTACCCGTGCCGAAAGTATCAACCATAATTGAAACAGGCTTTGCAACGCCGATAGCATAAGCAAGCTGAACTTCGCATTTATCCGCAAGTCCTGCGCCGACAATATTCTTCGCAACATATCTTGCCGCATAAGCTGCGCTTCTGTCAACCTTTGTCGGGTCTTTGCCGCTGAACGCTCCGCCGCCGTGACGGGAATAACCGCCGTAGGTATCGACAATTATTTTTCTTCCCGTCAGTCCGCTGTCGCCAACAGGTCCGCCTACGACAAATCTTCCTGTGGGGTTTATAAAATAACGCGTGTTTTCGTCAAGAAGTTCGGACGGAATAATCGGCTTGATGACATTTTCAATCAAATCTCCTCTAATTTGGTTAAGCCTTACATATGGGTCATGCTGTGTAGAAATAACTATTGTGTCTACTCTTACGGGAGTATCTCCCTCGTATTCAACAGTAACCTGAGTTTTGCCGTCCGGTCTTAAATAAGGGATAGTTCCGTCCTTACGAACTGCCGCAAGCTTTTTTGCAAGCTTATGAGCCAAAGAAATAGGCATTGGCATTAACTCGGGAGTTTCATTGCAGGCAAAACCAAACATCATTCCTTGGTCGCCTGCTCCGATAAGATTATCCGAATCTTTTTCACCGTCTTTATGCTCGTAGCTTTCATTTACGCCCATTGCAATATCAGGCGACTGATTATCAATCGAAGTCAGCACTGCACATGTATTTCCGTCAAATCCACATTCAGGTCTATTATACCCTATGTTATTAATAACATCACGGACAATAGTATTGATATCAACATAACAGTCGGTAGAAATTTCACCCATTACGTGAACCATGCCCGTTGTGGCTGTAACTTCACAGGCAACGTGAGCCTTGCTGTCCTGCTTCAATATTTCATCAAGAATTGCGTCGGAAATCTGGTCGCAAACTTTGTCGGGGTGTCCCTCTGTGACCGATTCCGAAGTAAATAACCTTCTTGCCATTTAACATTTTTCCTTTCATATCTCATATCATTTTTTAAGAATATTATCCTCTATTCGTTTTTCATTATACCATGACAGCAAAAAATGTCAATACAACAAAAAACAAAATTCGCCTTTTTATCCCGCTTGATAAAATAAAGTTCTTGTCAAAAAACAAAGGCAATGTTATAATTATGGAAGTAATTTTTTACTCTTAATCACATAAGCATAATTGAAAGAAGTGACATTTTTAAAAATGAAAAAAATTGCTCCTCCCATACTTGAAATATCATCTGTCTGCAAAAAAGAAAAAAATAAAATCATTGACCGCCTTAGCTTGATTGTTACGTCAGGCGAAAGCGTTGCGGTTTTGTACAAAAACGAAAATAATATCGAGCTTTTATGCGATATTTTAAAAGGCAGAAAAACTCCCGACAAAGGCAAGATTTTCTTTAAAAGCAAAAACAACACGGGCGTTAAAAATTCCTTTGGAGTTGTGGAAAGAAAACCCGAAATTCCTAAAATACGCTCTGTTGCAGACTTTGCGGCTCACTCGATTGTAAAAAGAGGTTTGCCGTCGCGTATGGCAGCTGTTCTTGTTCAAAAAGAGGCTGAGGCTTTCGGCTTAACCGAATTTTGCGACAAAACAGCCTATTCTTTACCGAAAAATCTCGCGTTAAGAGCCGAAGTTTTTGCCGCTTATATGTGTTCACATGAACTCATGGTAATTGACGAGCCTTTCGGAACGCTTGACCAAAAAGAAAAAGAACAAGAACTTCAGATTTTTGAGCAAATTAAAAATTCTTCGGGTCTTTCTTTATTGTTGTTTACTCAGGATATCAACATTGCCATACGTTTCTGCGATTCTGTCGCAGTTGTTGACAGCAAAACAGAATGTATGGGCATAATATCAGTCGATAGAAAAAAGCCTGAAAAAACTTTATTAAAAATTAAAGAAATTTACAATTCTATTTAATAAAGGAATAAAATGTTATGAAACATATTTTTGTTGTAAATCCTATGTCGGGTCAGCGAAAAGCAGTCGATTTTATCAAAACAGAACTCGAAAAATATAAAGACAAAATTGACTGCCAATTATATATTACAAAAGGCATTGGCGACGCTGAAAAATACATTAATGATTATCTCAAATCTCACAATGAAAAAGTTCGCTTTTATGCCTGCGGCGGCGACGGCACAATTAACGAAGCTGTCAACGGAACCGCTCCTTTTCCTCATGCAAGTTTGGCGGTCTGTCCTTGCGGCAGCGGAAACGATTTTGTTAAGACTTTCGGTTCAAAAGAAGATTTTCCGGACATCGGTTCTTTGATAAACGGAACTGAAATACCTATTGACATTATGAAAGTAAACAACAGATATTGCGTCAATGTTTGTAACTTTGGATTTGATTCTTATGTTGCAAAAAAGATGAACGAGATTCGCTCAAAGCCTTTAATCGGCGGAAAAAATGCCTATACGACAGGGGTAATTTTAGGACTGGTCAAAGCAATGAAAAATAATGCTTCTGTTATTGCGGACGGTGAAAAAATGAACTCGGGCACACTTCTTTTATGCACTGTTGCCAACGGACGATATGTCGGCGGAAAATACAAATGTGCCCCCAAAGCCATTGTAAACGACGGCTTGCTTGAAATTTGTCTTGTTAAGCCCGTATCAAGAATTACTTTTATCAGATTGGTTAACGCATACGCCGAGGGACAACATCTTGAAGATTCAAGATTCAAAAAATTTGTGCGTTACAAACGCTGTAAAAAAGTGGAAATAATTGCCGATGACAAATTCAACATTTCAATAGACGGCGAAATTTTTACATTTCCTCATACGAATATAGAAATAATTCCCAAAGGACTATCATTTGTTCTTCCCGAAAAGCTTTTGAACTGTGACAGCCTTATGTAATAACGAAAACATTTTTTTACAATAGCGATAATATTTTAAGTCTTATTTTTTTATTTATGCCAAATTGCCAAAACATTTCAAAATTAACTTGTCATTATTAGTTTTATGTGGTATACTGGAATAAGTATAAACTTTTTTAGAAAGTACAGCAATATAAAAAAACTAATGGGGACTTGAATTATGAAGAAAGCAGATATTTTGATTATCGGAACAGGGGTTGCAGGACTTTTCTGCGCATTAAATTTGCCTGTTGAAAAAAATATTCTGATTATAACAAAGGATATTTGCGAACACAGCGATTCTTTTCTTGCTCAAGGTGGAATATGTGTTCTGAAAGATGACAGCGACTATGACAGTTACTTTGAAGATACAATGAGAGCCGGACATTACGAAAACCGTAAGGAATCTGTGGATATCATGATTAAGTCATCACCTGAAATTATACGTGATTTAGTAAATTTCGGAGTATCTTTTGAGAAAAATGAAGACGGCTTTTTATATACACGCGAAGGGGCTCACTCTACGCCCCGTATTCTGTTTCACAAAGATGTTACAGGCAAGGAAATAACCTCAAAGCTGCTTTCTGCCGCTAAACAAAGAAACAACATCACTATTTGCGAACATAATGCAATGGTAGATTTGATTGTAGAGAACAATCGCTGTTTTGGTGCTGTTGCACGTGATGAAAACGGAGTTCTTTATAATATCTTCGCTCCTTATGTAATAATTGCGACAGGCGGAGTAGGCGGTTTATATGTTCACTCTACAAATTACCGTCACTTAACGGGCGATGCCTTGGGTGTCTGCATGGAACATAATATACGTTTGGAAAATATTGACTATGTACAAATTCACCCCACTACTCTATACGCCTCTACAAGAGGCAGAAGATTCCTTATTTCGGAATCCGTAAGAGGCGAGGGAGCTATTCTGCTCAATAAAGACGGGGAGAGATTTACGGACGAATTACAGCCTCGTGACGTAGTTACCGCAGCTATCCGCGAACAAATGAAAAAGGACGGCACTCCGCATGTATGGCTATCTCTCCGCAATATTGAAGAAGAAGAAATAAAAAAACATTTTCCAAATATTTATAAACATTGTCTTGAGCAGGGTTACGATGTAACTCGTGAAAACATTCCCGTAGTACCGGCTCAGCATTATTTCATGGGCGGCGTATGGGTAGACAGCAACAGCAAGACTTCCTGTGAAAATCTTTATGCCGTAGGCGAAGCAAGCTGTAACGGCGTTCACGGTAAAAATCGTTTGGCAAGCAACTCTCTTTTGGAAAGTCTTGTCTTTGCGAAGCGTGCCGCAAAACATATTTCAGAAATAAAAACAAAAACTGACTTTGAATTTAATGATGAAATAGAAAATAAATATGAACAGCTGCTTAAAACTCGTACCGATTATTTTCTTCTCAGAGATGACTATGTCGCCGTAATGAGAAACGAAATAGAAAAAGCAAAGGAGAAACATAACAATGAATAATCAAATCACCATGCTGTTAAATGCGGACGAATTAATTTTGTCTGCGTTAAGAGAAGATATTTCCTGCGAGGACGTTTCGACTAACGCAGTTATGCCCAACTGCTGCGAGGGTACAGTCGATTTAATCGCTAAACAGGACGGCATTATTTGCGGTCTGTACGTTTTTAAAAGAGTATTTGAGCTTCTGGACAGCAATACTAAAGTTGAATTTTTCTTTAAAGACGGCGACAAAGTTAAAAATAAAGACTTAGTTGCAACTGTGACAGGCGATATAAGAGTACTTCTTTCGGGAGAAAGAACAGCTTTGAATTATCTGCAAAGAATGAGCGGAATTGCAACTTATACAAACGAAGTATCTCAACTTTTCGTTGGCAGTAAGACAAAGCTGCTCGACACAAGAAAAACAACTCCCAACATGAGGATTTTTGAAAAATACGCCGTTAAAGTCGGCGGCGGCAATAACCACCGCTACAACCTTTCGGACGGGGTTCTGCTGAAAGACAATCACATTGGAGCTGCCGGAAGCGTAAAAAAGGCTGTGGAAATGGCAAAGGCTTACGCGCCGTTTGTTCGCAAAATCGAAGTAGAAGTGGAAACTCTTGAAATGGTTCGAGAGGCAGCCGACGCAGGAGCAGACATTATCATGCTTGACAATATGTCAATAGAGATGATGCGGGAGGCTATTCGTATTATTGACGGCAGAGCGGAAACAGAATGTTCGGGAAATGTGACAAAAGAAAATGTCGCTAAGCTTACAAATATTGGAGTTGACTATATTTCAAGCGGAGCTTTAACCCATTCCGCCCCCATTTTAGACCTTTCTCTAAAAAATCTCCACCCGCTTTCTTAAAAAAAAAGCTTTTCAAAAAACTTCCGCTTTTT
>CACWIU010000041.1 GCA_902761025.1 uncultured Ruminococcus sp.
AAATGTTCCTGCTGACGAAGCTTTAAGCGTTGCCGTAGTTGCTGTTAAGTATGATGAGCCAAACTTAGACCAGCTTGAAGCGCCTGATTTCTTATAATAGAACTCGTAAGTGTAGCTGCCCGAGCCGCCTGCTGCGCCTCCCTTAATGGTTACTGATGAGCCTACTGTCGGAGATGTTGAAGAAGCCGTGCAATTATTTGTGAGATCTCCATTGACAAACTTCAACGTAAAGTCTTTCACTGCCGAGTTGCCATTGCTGTCTTTAACATAAACTCTTACATAGAAAGTACCTGTTGAAGACGGCTTAAGTGTTGCAGTTGTTGCTGTGCGGTTGCCCGAACCAAATGTAGACCAGCTTGAAGCGCCTGATTTCTTATAATAGAACTCATAAATATAGCTGCCTGAACCGCCTGTTGCCGAACCTGTAATATTAATTGCCTTTCCAAGATTTACAGATGTTGCGGAAACAGTTGTCTTATTTGCAAGCTCCTGATTCGGATTTACAAAATTAACCGTAAAGTCTTTTGTGGAAGATTTGCCCGCAGCGTCTTTAACAATACATCTAAGGTTAAATGCGCCTGCTGACGAAGGAGTTAATGTTGCGGTAGTAGCTGTTGTATAAGCAGAACCGAATGCAGTCCAACTTGAAGCACCTGATTTTTTGTAGTAGAAACTAAAAGTATAAGGAGCTGTTCCGTCTTTAGCCGAACCATTAATCTTAATGCTGTTGCCCACCTGAACGGAAGTTGCTGATACTGTGGAAGTATTCTGTACATCTGTATACAGTACATTCATTACAACAGTTACATTACACGTTGCAGTTTTGCCGTTATTAGATGTTGCTGTGATAACTGCCGAACCTTCATACACACCTGTAACAACACCGTTACTATTTACCGTTGCAACGGAAGGATTGCTCGATGTCCATGTGATAGTCTGATTTGTTGCATTTGACGGTGATACTGTTGCGGTAAGTGTAGAAGTCGAACCGTCTTTCAATGTCAAAGAAGTTTTATTGAGCGATACGGAAGCAACGTCTACTATTGTTTCCTTTTGGACGATATGGTCAAAACCTGAGCTTGTATAATAACCCTGATCTTTAATCTCAAAGCCGCCCATATCTTTCAACGGTGACTGGTTGCTGCCGCCGTCATTGAAAATCATTACTACGTTTGAATCGGTATTGGTATAATCAAGAGTGTATATGCCGTCGCCGCTGTTTGTCATAGCAGTACCCGGCCACGAAGTGCCTACTGTTGTATTTGAAGACTTGTTGAAGAAATAAACATTAATGTTATTTCCCCAGCCGCTTGGCTTCTCGAAGTAGAATCCCTTGTCGATATACGGGAATGCCTTGCCTGTTACTGTTACAGTACAAGTTGCCTTAATGCCGTTTGACGTTGCAGCCGTAATTGTTGCGGTACCTGCCGACACGCCCGTAACAGTTCCGTTATTTACTGTTGCAACGGAAGTATTGTTCGATGTCCATGTTACCGTTTTATTACTTGCGTTTGCGGGCTGAACGGTAGCTGTCAAAGATGCGGAGCTTCCTGCTTCTACCGAAAGAGTAGTTTTATCGAGAGTAATTCCCGTAGGCTTATTTGTGTCTTCTTTTACCGTTACCGTACAAGTTGCGGTAAAGCCGTTGTGTGTTGTTGCCGTAATTTTTGTTGTGCCAATGCCAACTGCCGTTACAGTACCGCCGGAAACTGATGCAACCGAAGGATTGCTGCTTGTCCATGTAACTGTTTTCTTTGTGCAGTTAGCCGGAGCGATAGTTGCGTTCAGCTTAGCTGCTGCACCCTCTGTAAGGCTCAAAGTAGTTTGGTCAAGTGTAATGCCTGTTGCGTCAATATCTTCATGGTAAATCGGCACGGGTCCGATTAACTCTGCTGCACCGCCGTCTGTCAGGAATTCGCCGTTAGGAATAACACGTCCCGGAGCCGGTGTTTTAGTTGTATTGAGAACATAAACTCTCATGTTGCCCTTGCCTGAACAGTTAGCTGTCAATGTGCCGCCTGAAACTGTCTGCACGTCGCCTGTTACTGCGTCAACATATGTACCGTTCGGAATACCGCTGAATGTTGCTCCGCCGGAAATACATACGCATGCAAAGCTGTCCGTATTTGAATCCGTGTATCTTCTCTTAAATGCCATGCTGCCGCTGCAGCCTTCTGTTGAATACTGACCTTTACGAAGAGCCGGCACAGCTTGACGGATTCTGTTCAAACGCATGATATGCTGTGAAAGCGTATAATTAAGTGTGTTTTCTACTTCGCCGCTGAGGTTTCCGAATACGGTAAAGTCGCTTGTATCTACTGTACCCTCGATATGGTCACCGAAATATGCACGTCCTGAATTTGCCAACGCAAGGTTAGGACCTTTATCAATTTCTTTACCCTTTTGGAATTCAATCTCACTGCCGTAATAAATACAAGGAATACCACGGAACGAGAACATCAAAGCAAGATTTTCTGCCCATGCAGACGTATCGCCTGTATAACGAAGTGTCTGACACTCGTCGGGACCGTAGTCATGAGAATCTACGTATACAACATTCCATGTAGCATCGTTAAAATACTGGTCTTCACCAAGAGCCGTACCAAACGCACCGCCGGCACTGTTAAAGCTCCAGTGCATTTGGAAGTCGATTGCATCCATACCGGAACGCATAGAATAGTCGGGAGTATGGTATTCGTTACCGTTCAAGAAAGCATTATTGCTTGTGGGCTGACTTCCTGTAGACATGTGAGCCTGATAATGACTGTCAAGCAGCGTAGCATTTGCTGCCGGGTCGGTACTCCACTGATTTTTCCAGCTTGCTTCATCGTCCCATGTGTAGAAACACGTAGAAATAGGAGGACAGTCACGATACCAAACGTCATGACCCTTTGTACAAATTTCACCGAACATATAGAATTTGTCGCCGCCGGCTTGTTTGAAAGCAGGAAGGAATACAGAGTTAAATGTAAGACGTGAAATATGCTTTACAGTATCTATACGGAAAGCGTCAACACCCATATTGATATAGTTTGTGTAACAGTTTACCAAGTAGTTGTAAACTTTTGGGTTTTCTGTGTTCAAGTCAAAGCAGTCGTCAGCGATTGTTTTCTTTTGAGCTTCTTGGTTATCCCAGTCGCCGCCGCCGCAGAATCCGTTGTGATGATAAATATTTTCAGGGTCAAGAGATGCTCCGGCCGCCATTACATAGTTGCTTCTGCCGCCGCCGTAAACAGGGTTGTCAATTTGGAGAAGATTCTTTTCACCCCAGTTACAGGTATGATTAAGAACGATATCCTGAATAACTTTCATACCCTTTGCATGACACGCATCAATAAGAGTTTGATAAGTAACGCCGTTGGACTCGTATCTTGTGTCAACTGCACTGAAATCATAAGCATGATAGCCGTGATAGTCATAACCCGAATTATTTTCTACAACAGGAGTAATCCATATTGCAGTAAATCCGAGAGCTTTAATGTAATCGAGCTTGTCAATTAAGCCTTTGAAGTCGCCTCTCCACGAGGGGTCATCGGCAGCGTTAGCCTTAGCGTCCTCGGAAGTTGTAGCATTGTTGCTTGGGTCGCCGTCATAAAAACGGGTTGTAATCAAGAAGTAAATAGATTCGTCACGGAAGTCTGTTCGAGAGTTTGCATAGATTACACCTCTGTCTTCATTGCTGAGCATTGACGCTGATTCCGACGGAGTCTGCTCTACCTCTGCCGCACTTGCGGGAACTAACGCTGCTCCGGCGCAGCTTGAGGTAATAAGCGCAGCCAACAGAATAGCCGAGGTGCATTTCACTCGTCTTTTGAATTTTGATAAACCGTCCATAGTACCTTTACCAATCCTTTCTTTGTAATTTGATGTCAAATGTTTATAAGTGCTTAAAATAAAACTGCCCGGTTGCTGACAACTTTTCTTTAATAAAATTATATAACATTAGAAATTTTTTGTAAAGAAAAATTTTTGTTTGAAAATTGTTATTTTTTCATAAAGCTATAACAGTAATTGTAAAATATATACAATTTTTTGCCATACTTTCTTTATATTATAACCAGTCTATTTCGTGAATAATGACATTTTTTACATAACCAAACTTCAAACATTGTAGATTATTACAATGCAAACTGTTTTTTTTACACACAATTATCACAAAAGGCACCGAGAAAATTCCCGGTGCCTTTTTGAGTTTTATTATATTATTTAAAGCCAATCAGCCGCAGTATTTTTTCGCCTTTTTGTGACTTTGACAATAAGCAATTAGCCAGCCAAACTATAAAAACACTGACCGCAGAAACAGCAAGCCATGTTAAAATAAAGTATATTATCCAAATTTTTTCAATGCCCAACGATGAGAAAATGCTTTTTATAATAATCACAAAAAAATAATGAATATAATATATGCCGTATGAATTATCTCCGAATAATTTCAAAAATTTTCCCGTAAAACTTTTTACATTATTACTATGTCTTTTTTGCAAACGGCAAACATACATTATTACGCAAAACGAAAAAATAAAACTTGAAATTTTAATTTGACTTACAGCAAATGTGCTTTTGCAGCCTGCAAATATCAACAACACCGATTCTCCCATACTCAAAAGCATGGCTAAAATAACAAAAGCAAGCTTTCCGGCTTTTGAAACGACTTTTTCCCAATAGTCCTTGTTGAGCTTTGTATGCAATCCCAAATAATAAAATAAAAACCATGCCGGAAATAATGTTTCATAAAGCCTTGGTGGAGTTCCTTTGTAAAAATTCCACACATACAAAGCCGCTAAATAAACAGGCGTCACAAACCAAAGTGCTTTGCTCCAAAAATTCTTTTTGCGAATAATTTTTATAAGCAAAGGAGTAATTAAGCACAGCTGCAATAATACCAAAATGTAATATAACGGCGTTGCCGACTTTCCCACAATAAAATTATAAATAATTCCTTTCCAATCTATGCTTTGCCCCAAATGTACGGTTCTTAAAACCGTAAAAGCCGAATACAAAAAAGAATACAATAAATACGGAATAAGCAAACGCACAAACCTTTTCTTTAAATAATCGCCGTAATTTAAAGTGCATTTATCGGGATTTGTAAAAAATCCCGATAAAAAAATAAATGTCGCCACGGTAAAATTTATTATTTGACGAATAAGCAGCCATGCCGTAAATTCTCCGCTCCACAACTCATAATCAACAGCTGCCGGAGCATGAATCATTACCACCGCTAAAATACATAATCCTCGAATACACTGCCAATATTCATTTTTCCCCTTTATTGCCGCTTTTTTCATGTTGTACCCACATTTCTTTTACACATTTAATAATGCAGTCATTTTTCAGATTTATCATGATTGCGAATCGGACAAATTGATAAGCATTGATAACATTTTACGCATTTTGTCTTGTCTATTTCAGGGTATAAAAAACCCTCGCTGTCTTCTCTCATAATAATTGCACTCTTTGGACATACCGCATAACATGCCGTACAACCGCAGCACAACGATTTTTTCTCATATAATACGGGATAATCTTTTTCAGATACTGACATCTTTTTACTTTCCTTTCACGATTTTTCGGATTTTTCTTTTAACTCTCTTAAAAAACGGCTCTTTTATATATCCTGAAATTTCTTTGGAAATACTGTCCCCTTTAAAGTTTTTGTAAAAAATGTCACGCTTTGGATTTCTCGGAACAGATTTTAAAGTAGGCAAATTAGTTTCAATTACAGTTTGATTTGTTATCTCCTTAAACTTCAATTCTCCCTTTATACGCTCAAATATTTCCTTGGATTTATCCGAATGAAGCATTAAAATACTTGTTCCTCTGTCATCGTACATATCGGGGTGGAGATTATGCACTCGCCAAAAATCCGCCACGGTTATATCTGTTTCTCTGTCTACCCCTCTGAAACGACATTCGTAACAGCTTTCACGCAAGTATACGTTCTTGATAAACCCCTGAACATACGGGTCTTTATGCCATGAACAAATATAATTGCTGCCGTCCTCAAACTCAACCTTTAAACTAAAATCTCTCCAGCCGTTAGTTTTATCCCGAAAATTTATACTTTTTATCTTTCTGCCCTTGCTAAGCTGTTCAAGGTACTTTCTCCATACCATTCTGCTCGGAACGCCGTGACATAAAAAGTCCATTGTGAGCAAATTGTCATACGGCTTTTTTAAAAAAGACAGCAATCCGTAAATTTGACAGCCTGTGCCGCAAAACAGCACCTTTTTTCCCTGCTGCAAAAATTCTTTAGCCTGCTTATAGCAATCTCCCATATCGGATTGAACATATTTGCTCTGCATAAGTTTCGGCAAATCCTGCAAATTTTCGACATAAGTATGATGAACTTCCCAGTTTTTATCAAATGCCGCTCCAAATACAATGCCGTTGTCTTCAAGCACTGTTTTAGCCAAAAGGCAAAACATGCCGCCCGACGAACTGTTTTCACGCACTTCGTCATTATTATAAATAACAGCGTATGATTTTGTAATGTTTTCTTCGTTATCCATATAAAAGTACCTCTTTTATTTTGAGCGTTTAAATTTTTTCACCATACCCATAATCATTTCTTTTTCGCTTTTGTTCATTCCCAAAAGCCACATAGAACCGCAAAAAACAGCCGAATACACAACGGCACAACAGCCAAGCATTAACCAACCTTTAATTGGAACAAACATCTTAATAGCAATACCTAATGCAACGGGAGCTATAAATGCAGGCGTGAATTTTATTATGCTTTTCCAAAAGCTCGGAATATCCAAACCGATTTTCTTATGATAAAACCAATTCATAAACAAAACATTTCCGGCAAACAAAGCAGCCGCTGTTCCCATTGCCGCTCCGACAGGTCCGAATTTTTTAATCAGAGGAATACTTAAAAACACATTTCCTACAGCAATGCAAAAATAAACAACAGACCTCGCTTGATGCATATTTTTTGCTCGCTGAATCTCTATTCCTAAATTTTGAATCAACGGAATTGTAACGGGGATAATCAGCCATAATACAACATAGTAAGAATTTTCGTAACCCTTGCCGCCCCAAAATGCCATGAAAGGCTGTCCAAGAAAAATAAATCCTGTCATTATAAGGCTCAGGACAATAAACTGAACCCGTCCGATTTTAGTAAAAAGCTTTGACAATTCTTTATTGTCATTAGACTCTGCAACAATACGATTTACTTTCGGCACAAATACCGTAGAAATTGAAGAGGAAAGCTGAACGTACATTGTGTTGATTTGAGCTCCCAAACCGTAAACTGCAACCATTGTGGAACCCAAAATTCTTCCAAGCAGAAAACGGTCAACGCTCCAGTTGATTTGGTCAATAATTTGATTTAAGAAAATAAAAAATGTAAATCCCCATATTTCTTTAAGAAGAGAAAAATTGAAATTATTAAATACAAATTTCTCGTGAAGCTTTCGGAACGTATACCAAATATTCACGCCGAGCTTTGCCAATGTTAAAAAAGTAGTTACAAGAACCATTCCCACAGAACCATAACCCAAAATGAGCAATGGCAGCGTTAAAAACGGATTTAAAAGATTTTGTAAAACAGTAAGCAGTCTTTGAAAAAAAAATCGCTCTCTTGCGGAGGTTATGCAGTTAAACACACTGTTAGGAAAAGTAACAGAAAGATTAAACACCATTAAAATCATAAGAATGCGTGCGGTTCCATACTCGGATTCCGTAAGACCGTCGGCAAAAATTGAACGGATATTCACTATCATTACCGCTCCGCAAATAATCGAAATGCCTGATATTATCAAAAAGATAGTTAGAAACATTCCGTTAAGCCGAGATATTTCATTGTCTTTTTTTTGTGCTTTAAACCGTGCGTAATATCTGACATACGACGCCGTAAAACCCAAACTCAACAGGCTTAAATATGACACCACCGAATAAACAAGCTGATACAGTCCGTATTCGCTCTGCCCCAACAAACGAAGCATTATCGGCGTATAAATTAAAGACGTTAATATTTTTATTACTTCCGATGCGTAGGACAGAATAACTCCTGCCTTTTTTTGATTAACCGCCATAGCAACTCCGTACCTCTTTATGTTTTTATTTCTTTCTTTTCTTCTTTAAGAACGACAATATTTAAAGGCTTTGTCTGACGCAAACAGCGGGCAAAGCCTGTTAAATCAAAAATTTTATAAATACTTGTCTATATATTTCTTCGAGTTTTGAATTATTTCTTCTCTGCAATGCTCAATGGCTTTATAATCCCACTCAAAAGACTCTAACGATTCGACATTCTCCAAAGCAACCGATTTATCAATAGATTGAATGTTTGTCAAATAATCTTTCATTCTGTTATTTATGTCAAAAACTTCTTTTCGCTTTGTGGAAAGAAATTTTCGTCCAAACATAGTAGAAAAAACTACTCCGTGAAAACTGTCCGTAATAACATATTCCGCATGATGTATAAGCCAAACCCACTCTTCCGGCGAACAATCCATTACCCGAATATCTCCGAAATCTTTGTCGGCACGGCTTTTTGTACCTGACGCATAAGGCACGGTACATATTTTACAGCCATGCTTTTTGGCAAGACGCTCTATATTTTTTCTGTCTTCAACGCTTTGACTTAACAAATAGACAAAAATATATTTTTCGTCATTCTTTATATCTTCGGGCTTTTTTTCAACGGATTCCCACTGCTCGCTTGTAAGCAGCATTGTTGGGTCAACTGCATAAACTGCCCCGTCAACTCCGATACTTTTTTTCAAAAATTCCACTGATGAAGATTCTCTGACGGAAATCGCTTCGAAATCGTCAAGACATCTCTTAACATCAGATACGTTCTCTTCCGGAATCCAGTCCGTACCGAATGACGCCGCATACGCAATTTTTCTAAAAGGCTTTTTCGCTTTAAAGTCAAGAAATCTTACTCTTTTTATTTCGTCTTCATGCTGAAACCATACGATATCGGAACCGACTACAATAACGTCATAATCGGACTCTTTTAAATCGTCCCATGTATACGGGTGGTCGGGCAGACGTATGTTTTTTGATGAAAACTCGTTGAATCTTTTAAGTCTTTCCGATACTTCGTTGCAAAGTCCTGTTTGCTTTGTAAACTTGCGGTAATCTCTAAGTATTCTCTTTTTAACCTTTTTTAAAAAAGGAATTTTTTTAGTATTCAAAAAATCCTTAAAGCCTTTGACAAAATACAAAGATGTTACTTCGTATTGTTTTTTATTTTCACGCAAGTATCTATTTAAAGCGTATGCCTGAAGTCTGTTTCCGAAATTGACGTTATACATATCAAATACGGACACAATAGCTAATTTCATGTTTATTCAGTTCCTTTTTTATCTTTTTGAGGAATATATTCTCTGCGGCATTGTATCGACGCCATTATGAAAAAATATAACAAAATCATTCTGATATCAGTTACTACGTAAGTATAAATTGTCAAAGTCACAAAAGACGCAAAAAGCGTTACCGAGTGAATAATGTCGGGCTTATCTTTATTGATAATTGTTTTGACATTTGCCGACATACTTGAATACAGCACGCATACTGCCAAGTAGAACCAAATGCCCGTTAAATATACAAGCGAACCTATACTGCTTATTCCAAAATGTCCGTAACCAAAAGTATTTAAACTACGCCACGGAGAAGTATTTATACCATAACCAATCGTCCAGCCCCAGCCATGCGATAATGCGTCTGTTACAATCGCCAAGCGTTCGTTACTGCCTTTTATCTTTGCGGAATCAACAAAAAGCGTTTTATTAAAACGAACCGTAATATCATCAATAAAAGTATCAATTCCCGGCAATTTGCTGATAGCCCACAAAACACCTGCTCCCACAATAGCTATTACAAAAAATCTTCGGAATTTTGTAAAATCAAATTTTCGGTTCTTGTCTGAATTAAGATAATATATCAACAAGAATAACGGCGTTATGACAAACAAAGCCATATTATCATTAAACATTGAACAATATATCATTATAACTTCGGTTATTGCCGTGTAAACAATAAGAACAATTTTTAAAAAATGATTTTTAAGCTGAGTTACGCTATACTGAAAATTATACAGCAGCATAAAAATCGAAAACAAAGAAAGAACATGAGTACTGTTAAATCCAAAAAGTCCTGCGCACAAATCTTCGTAATAACTGTTAATTGCGCTCCATTCGCTTTTTATCATGAATCCGGAGCCTGTAATCTGCCGTGATAAAACATACAAATTTACTATATAGGCAATATTCAAAAAAGCAAATCTGTCATTTAAATATGATCTTAATTTCGAAACATCGTAGCCTGTCAATATAACATAAGCTAAAGACAAACAAAACGGATAAAATAAACTTTTTAAATTAGTAAGCGTACTTGAAGCATAACTCGCCGTCGTTGAGGCAACACATATGACTAATAATGCTCCGCATATTAAAAAAGAACTTAAAAAAACTTTGTTTTTAATAAAAATATTTATTGTTTTATTTAAATTAAAAAGAATTACTCCAAGAAATAATACAAAACTTAACGTTCGCCAAATTTTTATATGTTCCACATATCCCGACACTAAAATAATAATCAGAAAAATATCGAAAATCAAACGATAATTTAAATAATCTTTGTGAATCTCTAATTTCAGGTTCATAATTTTTATTTCAACTCCAGCCTTTGTCAAACATCAAAGCTCAAAAGAGGATTTATTGGGGAATTTTTTCTCAAATGATTTTTTTAATTCTTCTACCATATGATCAAAATCAATGTCGCTGGTATCATTCAAACAAACCATGAGTTTTTTGGAATCATTAATAATTGTATCTGCTTTTTTCAAATCCGCATCGCTGCGAATTGCGATATATTCGCCTATTTTTATATCCTGCGGATAAAACTCGCCTTTGCACATCTGCCAATTCTGAACAAGCCACTGGTTAACGTCTGTCATTACTCTGAATTTGTGAAGACTGGTTTGATGAAGTACCTTATACTCATTTTTCCAAATTTCAGATAAAGTCGATTTAAGCATAGGAACAGGCATATGATACATCTTGAAACCATAAAAACCTCTTCCCGGCGCAAACTGAACATTTTTTATCAAAAATTTTCCATATAACGGCGTATAATATTTTGGAAAATATTTTTTTAAGACATCTTTCTTCTCAAAGTGTCTGTTTAAAACTGCCGCATTTGCCTGAGGCACAAAAAACGGCGGGTCATCTCGTGTGGTATATGAATCCATAACAGCACACAAACGAGGTAAACCCTTTTTAAAAAACGTTTCAGGTTTTACCTCATTAATCAAAAATGTGTCGTCATTAAAATATATAAATGTTTCGCTCAAGTCTTTAATTCTGTTAAGGTTCAATTCTATAGCATGACTTGAGAAAGTAGGCAAATACTCCTTCGGCATATAATCGGAATGACTTACCAATACGATTTTGGGATTGCTGCGATTCAGCCAATCCGGAACTTGTCCGTTGGTCACAAAGTATATTTTATTTACCCAACTCGCATATTTTTCAATTCCTCTGAACCAATAGCGGAGAGTATCCATATCTCTGAACCGAAACTCTCTTGAATCTCCGGCTTCTCTTTTATGGGCAATATAGTCTTTCTGCCACTTTTTGTCATTGCTGTCAACCCAAAGGAGCACAAAATCAATTTTCGGCATATCCTTTTTATCCGTATCTCGCATTTTTTCAACCTCACATAAGCTATTTTTGACCGTAATAAGCATTGGGTCCGTGCTTTCTGGTATAATGTTTATCAAGCACATACTGCGGCAAACTGCTGTAAGGATTTAGCGACAATGTTTTTAAATCCATTTCGGCTACCTTTTCCATAACAACTGCATTATACACAGCGTTTGCAGGACTTTTGCCCCACGCAAAAGGACCGTGATTTTTTACCAATATTCCGGGAATATCCATAACATTGTAACCCATGTTTGATATTGTTTCTACAATTACCTTACCGGTATTCAGCTCGTAAGCCTCTTGGACTTCTTCGAAAGACAGCTCTCTTGTACAGGGTATATCCCCATAAAAATAATCTGCGTGAGTAGTGCCAAGCGCCGGAATTGCCAAACCTGCCTGTGCAAACGCAACGGCATTTACAGAATGCGTATGCACAATACCGGCAATGTTTTCAAAACTGCGGTAAAGCTCCAAATGCGTAGCCGTATCCGACGACGGTTTCCATTTTCCTTCGACAACTTTACCGCTGCGAAGTTCAACTACAACCATATCTTCCGCTGTCATATTCGCATAATCAACGCCGGACGGCTTAATCACAACAAGACCTTGCTCACGGTCAATGCCGCTTACATTGCCCCACGTATATATCACAACGCCTTTTGCTACCAGTTCAAGATTGGCGTCGCATACTTCTTTCTTTAATTTTTCAAGCATTGTGATTCCTCTCCCTTTCTCCAACTCGCCGAATGGCGAAGCCTGTTAAAGTTTTTTGTCCAACTTTTTTTCAAAAAAGTTGGCATACAAAAATTTTTTTATTATACTACTGACTTTAAAATTTTAACAGTGTGGTCTAATCCCGTTTCGGCGTCAAAACAGCCGTGCCAGCCTAAACCAATCAATTTACCGCTTTCAAGAGAAGAATTGCTCATCGGATTAAATCCTTTCTTCTCCTCTTCGGCTGCCTCTTCGTGAATAAGCTCTACGCCGCCGGACTTAGCCAATATTTCTGCCATTTGTCTTATAGTAATAATAGAATCGGGATTAGAAATATTATAAGCGTTGATATTCTGTCCTTTTAAAAGCACTTTCAGCATTGCGGACGCACAGTCCAAACAATAGCAGTAACTTCTTATCTGCAAGCCGTCACTCTTCATGACTATATTTTCTTTGCGAGCGGCAGAATAAGCAAATGCCGATGAAACTCTGTTGTCAAACGGCGACGCAGTTAGGTCCGTAAATATGACCCGGACGAACAATTACAGATTCAACTCCATACTCAGCCGCATATGACGCACACAATGTTTCTGCGGCTCTTTTGCCCACAGAATAAGAGTTCCTCGGATTCAGCAAATCAATAAATCCGTATTCTGTTTCTCCATACGGTTCGGAGCTTTTTTTCAGTCCGTAAACTTCGCTGCTCGAAATGTAAAGAACCCTCTTTGTGCCGCTTTCTTTTGCATAATCAAGAAGATGTTTCATTCCCGTAAAATTACTGAGCATTGTTTCAACAGGCTCTTTTACAATCATACCCGGAAAAGCGTTGCTTGCACCGTGAATAATATAATCCGCTTTTTCGTCAAAACTATTGTCTGTTTTTGCCGCATCATATATTACAAAATGAAAATAATCTTTATTTACATACTCGCCGAAACGGTCAGTCATCTCTTTAAGCCAACGACCTGCCGCCAAAATAGTAATTGTTTCCTCGTGGGTTTCGTTATATCTCATCAGTATATCTACAACAGACGAGCAAATCAAACCGGCAGCTCCCGTAATCAAAACCGATTTTCCCTCTAACTCTTTAAGTTCCGGCAGAGTGCCGATAATCTTATCTAAATCATCAATCCACAAGCTGCTATCATAAATTGACATCTTTATCTTTTATCCTTTCAGCCAATCAGATCTCTTTGCAATAAGCAAAGCTTTGAAAATATCAAGATCTTCCACAGTCGTAAGCTTAATGTTCTTTTCCGAACCTGCGGAGAAATACACTTGCTCGCCCATTTCAATCATAAGCGTACAAGAGGCTACCGAATTAGTAATGCCTGCCTCTAAAGCTCTCTTATGCAAATCGCAGATTTGTCCAAGATGAAACGCCTGCGGAGTCTGCGTTCTCTTTAATCTGTCACGAGGATAACTTCCCGTGGATATAACGCCGTCTTCTGTCTGCATCATTGCTTCGGCACAAGGAATAACGGTAATCGCATTGCCGTACTTCAATGTTTTGCTGATACAATCGGAAATAATCTCCGCAGAAACCATCGGTCTGATAGCGTCATGAATCAATACTATATCTTCGTCATTGAAATGCTCTCTCAATCCGTAGACACCGTTTCTAATCGAATCCTGTCCGTTCTTACCGCCCGGGAATATATATTCGAGCTTCGTTATATTAAATTGCTTTGCATATGCCCTAAGCACTTGTTCCCAGCCCTCAATGCAAACAACAGCGATTGCGTCGATTTCGGGGTGATTTTGAAAGGCTTCCAAAGTGTAAACAATTACGGGCTTTTCATTTACCGTTAAAAACTGCTTTGGTATATCTTGGTGCATTCTGTTGCCGGAACCGCCGGCAATCAATAATCCGATGTTAGCCATTTTATATTTCCTCTCAATATATTCTATATTTATTTGTTAATCTGCAAAATTTACCGCATGACTAACTCTCTTTTCAACGGGCGGCAGCTCCTGCCAGCTTCCGTAAATGTTAGTCAAATAGTCTTCCGAATTTTCGGGGATAGAAACCGTGCGTTTCTCAAAAGTTCCCGTTCTCGCTCCGCCAAGCTGTATTTTGGGAACAATCTCTCTTTTGCCGTAACACCCTGAAAAATTCCATGCCCAGTCTTGTTTGTCATAGTCATATTTTTGAAGAGTTTTGTCCAATTTTTGAAGAGCTTTGTCTGCGTCAATCAGCTTTCCTATGTGAGTTACGCGGGCAAAACCAATCAAAAATCTTTCCGAAAAAGGACGTTCCTTATTTGTAGTTATATAATTCAACTGGGTAAACTTGTACAGTGCTTTATGCACATTTACGTTAAAAACGTGAAGTTTACGGGCAAACGCTCCGTTAGGCAGTCCGTCAAGTGGAAAAACGTCCATCCAAATGCCTATCTTTGCTGTGTATTGTCCGTGGTCCCAGTATATTTTCTTCTTATTGTTAATAAGTCTTGTGAAGTAGCATTTATAATTCGGGTCGGAAGTCATTGTCTTGATATCCATATACTCGGGAATCTCTTTTGCGGCAATCTCAACAAACTTATTGTAATCAGCTCTGGGCAATCCAACGTCAATATCATCGTCCCACGGAATAAAACCCTGATGTCTTAATACGCCTATCAAAGAACCGCCTATTAAATAATAACGAAGATTATGTCTTTTGCAAATGTCCATAAGAACATCAAGATTTTCCAATTCAATCTTTTGCAGTATTTTAAGCTGTTCTTCTCTTGATTCCTTGCTTTCTGCCATATCAAACTATCTCCTTATCACGTATCATCATATATCCATAATTTATACCCGATTACTTTTTTCCGCTGAGCTGCTTTGCTATATCGGCGTCTACAATTTCCTCGCCGGTTTTATTTTTAAGCTGTTCCTGTGACTTCGCACTCAAGCCGTTGTTAATTACAGCGTGCAAATCACAAGTTGAACAAGCGTCAAGCTGTTCTTTTGTAACTTCGCCGTCACGGTACTGACAGCAAATCTTATTCTCATACATCGAGTAAGGCTTTTTTGAAAACAGAGCCTTGAACTTATGAGCTGCAACCCATGCGGCAGGTTTCCAAATATACTTGTGCATAGCCGGACTTACGCTTCCAATCATCCAGCACTGACGGTCACAATGTCTTACCTTGGTTCTCACTTTTTCGGCTTCGGGACTGTTCCACAATTCGTCCCATGTCTGAGTATTTAAGTTGCCCATTACTTCCTTATCTTTTGTGCCGTTGCAAGGCATAACGTCGCCGTAAGGGTCAATAAAGAAAGTGTCAAAAGACATATCGCACGGCAAAAGCCGAGGCTGACCGTATATATAATTAATTAATCCGTGATTAAAATAAGCTCTGAACCATTTTTTAGGACTTTTGCTTTTTAACAGTTCGTTGACAAGACGCTCAAAATTTTCCGCTACCATAGGTCTGTCATGAATAATATTCTTTGCTTCGACAAAATAGAAGCTGTTGTGCAGGCTTGCCGTGGCAAATTCCATACCCATTTCATCTGAAATTTTATACAAAGGCACAAGGTCGGGGGCATTTTTATCCTGAACAGTCATACCGAAACCAACGTCTTTCATGCCCATTTCACGGAGCTTTTTAAGAGTTTGATATCCTCTTTGATAGCCGTTGTCAAGTCCGCGGATTTCGTTGTTTGTTTTCTCAAGACCTTCTATTGATATGCGGATACCTATTTGAGGAAATTCCTTAGCCATTTCGACAATTCTATCTGTAAAAAAACCGTTTGTAGAAATAACAATACGGTCGGACTTTTTGTAAAGTTCACGGACGATATCTTTCAAATCCGTTCTGATGAAAGGTTCGCCGCCCGTAATATTGGTGAAATACATCTTAGGCAGTTTCTTTATAGTTTCTATGGAAAGCTCTTCTTCGGGTTTTGAAGGAGCTTTATACCTGTTGCACATCGAACACCTTGCATTACAGCGGTAAGTAACAATAACAGTACCGTTAAGTTTTTTTTCTGCCATTACCAAATGCCTCCACAATTTTTATGATTTTAAAATTATTAATTACTTTTTTTATATAAACGCAATGTTTCTTCCACAACGTCGTTCCAATTATATTTTTTACAAATAAAATCAGACGCTGATTCTTTGTATTTTTTTACTATATCGGGATTGTCGCACAACATTTGCAGTTTTTCGCATAAATCATTCTCATCGCTTTTGTGAAATAAAACCGCTTTATCTTCCACTACTTCGGCACACTCGGCAATATCCGATGTCAAACAGCAGTTGCCGTAACTCATCGCTTCCAACAAACTAAGCGGCATGCCCTCTAAATCGCTTGGCAAAGTATAAATATACGCATTGCTGTACAATTCTTCAAGCGGCTTTCCCTGAACAAATCCTGTAAAAATCACACTGTCGTTATCTTTACAGATTTCTTTCAGTTCTTCCATAAAACGCTCTGTATCAGACGAACCTCCGGCTATTACCAGCTTTTTGTCGGTCTTTACTTTTTGCCACGCATTAGCTAAATAACGCAATCCTTTTTCAGGCACAATTCTTCCCAAAAAAAGCACATACTCGTCTTTTTGTAAACCAAATCTTTTAATAATTTCATCGGGCGGAACAATTTTCGGCTTACTTACTCCATTTGGAATAAATACAGTTTCTCTGCCGTATGTATCTTTGAAATATTGCTTTACGCCGTCGCTCAAAACAATAATTTCATCAGCATGACGAACAGCATTCTGCTCCCCTGCCATAATATAAGAAGACGCAAATTTGCTCCACTTGGCTCTTTGGTGATCCAATCCGTGAACTGTTACTATAATTCTTTTTCCGAAAAGTTTCGGAAGCCAGCACATAAAAGCAGGTCCCTCAGCATGAAAATGAACTACATCATACTTCCCAAACGCAGCGTGAAAAGTACCGACAATAGAAGAAGTTGCCGCTGCAAAGCCTTTTTTTTGTATAGTAAAAACTTTTTTCAGACGAACACCCTTATAGTAAGTTTGACCGTCTTTCTGCACAAGCCGAACATCATTGTCAAACTCTGCGCCGCTTACATGGTGTCCTTTTCTATTGTAGCATGTGACGCTGTGTCCAAGCTTAACCATACGAACAGCCAATTCCTCTACCACTATTTCAACGCCGCCCTCTCTGGACGGTATTCTTTTATGACCAAGCATTGCAACATTAAGTCCTCTGCTCTCCGTTTTCATGCTCATTTTTCCCTCACTAAAATTTCATAAAGTACAAAAAATAAAAACTGCTCAAGACCTAAACGCTTTCCCTTAAACACACAAAAGCAGTACGTATTAATTCTTTAAAGAACAAACCAACTTTAAAAATTATAACATACGCCGCTCCTCTTTGTCAACCATTCGTAACTATTTCATTTAAATTCCAACGAGATACCAAATTTTTTTTAATCTGAATTAGAATAATATATTATTTACATAAATTTTACATCTTTTTATACAAAAAAGCAGGATTCATACGAAGTCCGGCTCCGCATGAATCCTGCCGTGGATTAAATTAAATTAAACTTAGACATTACTCAACAAATATTACTTAAAATATTATTTAAAAGTAATAGTGAAATCTTTAGCTACGGAAGCACCCTTGCTGTCCTTTACATAAGTTCTAACGATGAACTTGCCTGCGGAAGAAGCTTTCAGAGTAGCCGTTGTAGCTGTCTGATAGTTCGAACCAAACTTAGACCAGCTTGTTGCTCCGTCCTTCTTGTAATAGAACTGATATGTGTACGAGCCTGAACCGCCTGCGCCTGCGCCCGTGATTGTTACAGGATAGTTAATCAAAGGATTAGTCGAAGACGTAGTACATTTGTTTGTCAAAGCCGCTGTGCCAAATGTAATTGTAAAGTCTTTTGCTACGGAAGACTTGCCGTCCTTTGCATAAGTTCTTACGATGAACTTACCTGCGGAAGATGCCTTCAATGTTGCTGTGTTAGCTGTCTGATAGTTTGAACCGAATGTTGACCAACTTGTTGCTCCGTCCTTCTTGTAGTAGAACTGATAAGTATAGCTGCCCGTACCGCCGGAAGCTGCGCCCTTAATTGTTACTGCTGTGCCTACTGCCGGTGTAGTAGAGCTTACTGTACTCTTGTTAG
>CACWIU010000042.1 GCA_902761025.1 uncultured Ruminococcus sp.
TAAAGATATATTGGAAACAATCAATATGATTCAAAATGAAAACTTTGATGTCAGAACTATAACAATGGGTATTTCACTTCTTGAATGTATTGATGATAATATAGACAAAGCGTGTGATAAAATATATGACAAGATTTGCCGATATGCAGGTGACTTAGTAAAAACGGGCGAGGATATCAGCATTGATTACGGAATACCGATTATTCACAAGAGAATATCCGTTACTCCTATTGCGATGATTGCCTCGGCGTGTCAGGCTCAAAAAACAGTAAAATTTGCTCAAACTCTTGACCGTGCCGCAAAAGAAGTAGGGGTAAATTTTATAGGAGGATATACGGCTCTTTGTCATAAAGGCTTTTCGGCAGGAGATTATGCGTTGATTGAAAGTATTCCGGAAGCTTTGGCAGTTACGGAAAGAGTTTGTTCATCGGTTAATATCGGTTCTACAAAAGCAGGCATTAATATGGACGCAGTCGCAATGATGGGCAGAACTATAAAAAAGACTGCGGAACTTACAGCAGACAGGGATTGCATAGGAGCGGCAAAATTAGTTGTTTTCTGCAACGCTCCCGAAGATAATCCGTTTATGGCAGGAGCGTTTCACGGTACGGGCGAACCCGATTGTGTTATTAATGTCGGAGTATCGGGTCCCGGCGTAGTGCGTGCGGCATTGGCGAAAACTCCCGACTGCGATATTACGGAAGTTGCAAACATTGTTAAAAAGACTGCCTTTAAGATTACAAGAGTAGGTCAGCTTGTGGCTCAGGAAGCGTCTAAAAGATTATGCGTACCGTTTGGAATTGTAGATTTGTCGCTTGCGCCTACTCCGGCAATAGGCGATTCCGTAGCGCACATTTTGGAAGAAATGGGACTGGAAACCTGCGGAGCCTGCGGCACAACAGCGTGTCTTGCGCTTTTGAATGACGCTGTAAAGAAAGGCGGAGTTATGGCAAGTTCGCATGTGGGCGGTTTGTCAGGTGCGTTTATTCCCGTTACGGAAGATGCCGGAATGATTGCGGCTGCGGAGAGCGGCTGCCTTACGCTGACGAAACTTGAGGCTATGACGGCAGTTTGTTCCGTAGGACTTGACATGATAAATATACCTGGAGATACAACTCCCGAAGTTATTTCGGGAATTATAGCGGACGAAGCGGCTATTGGAATGATTAACTCAAAGACTACGGCTGTCAGATTGATTCCGGCTATTGGCAAGAAAGCCGGAGAGTATTTGAATTTCGGCGGATTGCTCGGCGGCGGTCCCGTTATGGAAGTCAATACGGCTTCTCCGGCAAAGTTTATAGGCAGAGGCGGACGTATTCCGGCACCAATTCAAAGCCTTAAAAATTAATGCTTTGACAAAGCGTGTGAAATTTTTTACAGTAAGCTTTTCAAAATAAATTTATTTCTGCTTCAAAGGAGGCGAAAAGATGGACGATATTATCAGCAAAATTTTGCAGATGGACGAAACCGCCCGCAAAATGGAAGAGGAGGCGCAGGCTGAAAAAATTGCCTCAAGGGAAGAGGTAAAGAAAAAACGTCAGGAAGTTTACGACAAGTATCTTGAAAGCGCAAAAGAACATGTTGAAGAATTTAAGAAAACTGCCAAAAAAGACTCTGACGAAAAATGGAAAAAAACAGAAAAATATTATGGTGAGATTTCTCGTTCTTTGGAAAAGAAATTCAAAGACCATAAAGAACAGTGGGTAAATGATATAGTCAACGGCGTTTTGAACTATAACAACTGAATGGAGGCGGCGACGATGAGTTCATCAAAATCTGCAAATGCAGTTCTTGCCAAAGTTCGCGCCAAATATGGCAAAAAACTTACCGATAAAGATTACAGTAATCTTCTTTCGTGTAAGAGTGTTGCCGAAGTAGTCACGTATCTGAAAAACAACACGTATTACGAGTCTGTTTTGCGTAAGGTCAACGAGAGGGAAATTCATAGAGGACAGCTTGAAATGATTCTTAAACAAAAGCTGTTTGAAGATTTTTACTCTCTGTGTCGTTACACAAAGGGAACGGGTGAGTATTTTGCGGAGTTCATTTTGCAAAAAGATGAAATAGAACAAATTATTCGTTTTTTGACGCTGCTGTCAACACGCAGCGTGTACGAATATATTTTTTCAATGCCCGATTATTTTTTAAAGCATACTTCCGTTAATTTTCCGGCATTAGCGCGAGCGAATGATTACGACAGCTTTTTTGCGGCTTTGACAGGTTCGCCCTATGAAACGCTTATGGCTGAGTTTCGTCCGAGAAACGGCGAAAAAGTAAACATAGCAAAAGTTGAAAATAAGCTTTACAAATATTGTTACAAAAATCTTTATGATTCCATTGATAAGTATTCGTCGGGAGCAGAACAAAAGGCCTTGTACAGTATGTTTAATTCGATTGTAGACTATCTGAATTTTGTCAGGGTTTTTCGTCTGAAAAAATACTATAAAGAATCTGCTGAGATTACGGAAAGTTTTATGTTTCCTTACGGTACTTTCAGCCGAAAGACTATTGAAAAGCTTTGCGGAGCCAAATCGAGTTCGGAAGTTTTTGACGCGGTTAAAAATACTTCGTTCGGAAGAAGCTTGAGCAAGTTTGACTATGTTTATGCAGGAGAAATTGACAATATAGGGATTTTTAAGCTGACAAGAAAAAATATTCATTTTTCAAGCTTTCCGCTTGTCGTTATGCTTTCGTACGTATTTGTCATGCAGACAGAGTATAACAATATTGTCAGCATTATCGAGGGCGTTCGTTACAATATAGACGCCTCGAAGATAGAAACAATAATTATAACATAAGCTGCTATTAATGAGCGTCCGTTCGCTCAAAGAATAGAATAATCAGTCAAAAGAGGTGGAATAGTTGGCTATCGAAAAAATCAAATGTCTTAGGATAATCGGACATCGGGACAAACTTTTTGAAGTAGCGGAAGCCCTTGTTGATACTCGAAGTTTTCAGCCTGATGACCCGCTGAATTTCCACTCGGACATTAAAATGTTCATTCCTGTTCTTGACGTCAATCCGTACAGCGAAACTATTGATAAATTTAATACCGCCCTTGATTCATGCGGAATTAAATGTCAGACTGTCGAACTTAACGGAAAAAAAGTAGACGATGAAACTATCGGCGAAGTTGACAGCCTTGCAGACAGGCTAAACGAGTTTGCAGACAGACAGCTTAAACTTGAAAGCGAAATATCGGAGTGCAGCAGGAATATTGAACAAATAGGACATTTTCTTAATTTGAACCTTGAAATTGACAAAATCAATCAATGCCGTTATATCAAGGCGAATTTCGGTAAGCTGCCAAAAGAAAGTTTTGAAAAAATGCAGAATTACAGCGATAATCCGTTTGTAATCTTTTTCCCGTATTCTCATGACGATGATTTTTACTGGGGTCTTTACTTGTCGCCTATTGCTAACAGCGATGATGTTGACAGGATTTTTTCAAGCTTGTACTTTGAAAGCTGCGGCGTTCTCGATTTGAACGGCACGCCCGAACAGTATCACAAGGAGCAGCAGCAGCGTTTGCCGAAACTTCGTCAGGAATTGGAAAATGTAAAGGCAGAATTGGAAATGTTTCGTTCTTCAAAGCAGAGCGATATTGATTTTTATTACAGTTACTTTGCGGAAATGCAGCAAAAGTACGACGTCATGTCAAAGGCGGTTGCTTACAGCAAAAGTTTTGTGATTGTTGGCTGGGTGACGGAAGAAAAAGCGGAAGAAGTCACTGAAAAACTTTCAAAAATTGAGTCTGTTGAATGTACTTTAACAAACGGTCAAAGCGAATTAAAGCATTCTCCGCCTGTAAAACTCAAAAATAACTTTTTTACAAAAGGATTTGAATTTTATACGGAAATGTACGGCTTGCCGAATTACAGCGAGTTTGACCCGACAACATTTATTGCGATAACTTATACTATTCTTTTCGGAATAATGTTCGGAGATGTCGGACACGGCTTAATGGTAATGCTCTTCGGAATATTCATGAAGAAAAAGAAAAATAATCCGCTCGGCTCAATATTGATTCCCTGCGGTATTTCAGGAACGATTTTTGGATTGATTTACGGGTCTGTATTTGGATTTGAGCATTTGCTTGACCCTATTTACAGTTCGCTTTTTGGTTTGTCGGAAAAGCCCGTAAGCGTTATGGAACCTGCGACAACCAACACAATTATTTATCTTGCGGTTGGCATAGGAATAGTTCTCGTGTCGCTTGCTATTATACTTAATATTATAGTTTCGTTTAAAATGAGGGATAAAGAAAACGCCGTATTTGGGAATAACGGCTTGGCAGGATTTGTGTTTTATGTTGCGGTAGTTGCCGCATTGATTTCTCAAATGATGCTTGGCGTAAAAATTGCAAATCCAATTTATATTTTATTCTTGATTTTAATTCCGCTTATACTTATTTTCTTGAAAGAGCCTTTGGGCAAATTGTGCGAAGGCAGAAAAGAATGGCAGCCGGAAAGCTGGGGCGGATACTGTGTGCAAAACTTTTTCGAGCTGTTTGAGGTTCTTTTAAGCTATGTCACTAACACAATGTCGTTCCTGCGTGTGGGAGCGTTTGTGTTGGTTCACGCCGGCATGATGGAAGTTGTATTTACTTTGGCGAATATGTCAAGCGGTTTCGGCTATGTTGCTATCGTAATCGTAGGCAATATATTCGTTATGGCATTGGAAGCGCTGCTTGTGTGTATTCAGGTACTCAGACTTGAATTTTATGAAATGTTCGGCAGATTTTATAAGGGTGACGGCAGGGCGTTCCGTCCGGTTACTCCGGTTAGATAATATAACTAATATTTTTGAATTTACTTAGGAGGTAAATTATTATGGATTTCGTATTACTTGCTATACCTGTTATATTTCTTGTTGCGTCGGTTTGTTTTGCCAACAGAGCAGTACAAAAAGGCTGTAAAAGAAAAAAAGCTCTTTATATGCAGATAGCGTCGTTTTGCGTTGTATTTTTAGTATGTTTCCTTTGCCCGATAGTTGCCGGCGCGGCTGAAACTACAGAGGCAGCGGCTCAGGCAGCCGGTTCTATGGGAATGGGCTTGATAGGCGCCGGAATTGCAACGGGACTTTCATGTATTGGCGGCGGTATCGCAGTAGGATACGCAGCTCCAGCCGCAATCGGCGCAACAAGCGAAGACCCGAAAAACTTTGGTAAATCGCTTATTTTCGTTGCATTGGGCGAAGGCGTTGCGCTTTACGGTATGTTGGTATCTATCTTGATTCTCTCAAAACTTGGTTAATGACCCGTTCCGATAAAGGACTGTGATTGCATATGAAATTTTATTTGATAAGCGACAACGTAGATACGCTAATGGGTATGCGGCTTTCGGGAATTGATGGCATCGTCATTCACACGGAAGAAGAAGTAAGAAAAACTCTTGACGAAGTCATGCAGCGTCCTGATGTCGCAGTAGTGCTGATGACGGCAAATCTGATTTCTCTTTGTCCGGAAATGATTATGGACTATAAGATGAACAGACGCCAGCCGTTAATTGTAGAAATTCCCGACCGACACGGAAACGGACGCACAAGCGATTCTATCACAAAATATGTTCGTGACGCAATCGGAATTAAGTTAGAATAATGCTCAGAATGGGGAGTGCATTTTTATGATAGATGCCAGCAGCAAGACAAACAGTTTCTTGCAGGCAATCGAAAAATATGCCGAAGAACAAAAAAAGGCAATGACAGACGAAATCGAGGCTTTTCGCGAAGAGCAGCTGCGTCATGCCAACGAAGAAGGAACAGCCGCGGCCCATGCCTTTATACAAAAAGAAAAGGCAGAGTATACGGCTTCTTTGGCAAAGGAAAATTCCCTTAAAGAAACAGCGGTAAAACGCGAGCTTTTTGCAAAACGCAACAGAATGGCTGCCGAAATCTTTGAAGAGGCAGAGAAAAAGCTAAGGGCATTTTCAAAAAGCAAAAAATATGACGCTTACATGAGTAACGCGGCAAAAGTAATCGGCGAATACCTCGAAGGACGAAAAGCAATAGTTTATATTGCGGAGAAAGACGAACGGTTTATACCGCAGTTAAAACGCAGCTTCTCGGACTGTGAAATTGTGACGGACAGTACAATAAAACTTGGCGGAATACGCTGCTATTGCGAGGAACTGTCGGTTATGGCAGACGAAACGCTTGACAGCAAGCTTGAAACGCAGAAAAAAGAGTTTATTGCCCGTTCCGGCTTTACGGTAGAATAGTGACGCAGGGAGATGAAGCGATTGGAAAACAATGATGTAATTTTTGGTATAAACGGTCCTGTTGTTACCGTAAAAAACAGTAAAACTTTTTCTATGATGGAAATGGTGTACGTTGGCAAGCAAAGACTTGTCGGAGAAGTTATAAAAATAACCGATAAGGCAACCACTATACAGGTTTACGAAGAAACAACGGGATTAAAGCCGGGCGATACGGTTATAGGAACAGGAGCTCCAATGAATGTTCTGCTTGGCCCCGGCATTATGGATAATATTTTTGACGGTATTGAGCGACCGCTTAAAGAAATCGAAAAAATGTCCGGCAGTCCCTTTATTTCAAGAGGAGCGGCAGTATCTCCGCTTGACACCGAAAAAAAGTGGGACGTGCATATCACCGTTAAAACAGGAGATAAGCTCAAAGGCGGCGACATTTATGCAACGATTCCCGAAACTGCGATAATAGAGCATCGTGTTATGGTGCCGCCAAATATGAGCGGCGAGGTTGTAAAAACAGTCAAAGACGGTAAATACTCAATTCACGATACTGTTATAGTTATTAAAGACAAAAGCGGCAAAAAAATTGATTTGTCGCTTTGCCAACAGTGGCCTATAAGAACTCCCAGACCTGTTATAAATAAAATGCCTGCGGATATTCCGCTTATTACGGGACAAAGAGTAATAGACACACTTTTTCCTGTTTCAAAAGGCGGTACGGCAGCAGTTCCGGGTGGATTCGGAGCAGGTAAGACTATGACGCAGCATCAGCTTGCGAAGTGGTGCGACGCAGATATTATAGTATACGTTGGCTGCGGCGAGCGTGGTAATGAAATGAGTCAGGTTCTTCAGGAGTTCGGCGAACTTATTGACCCGAAGTCCGGCAGACCGATGACCGACCGTACAGTATTGATTGCAAATACTTCAAATATGCCTGTTGCGGCTCGTGAAGCCTCTATATATACGGGCATAACCTTGGCTGAATATTATCGTGATATGGGTTATCATTGTGCTATAATGGCAGACTCAACGTCACGTTGGGCAGAGGCATTGAGAGAAATATCGGGACGATTGGAAGAAATGCCTGCCGAAGAGGGATTTCCGGCTTACTTGCCGTCACGTTTGTCTGAATTTTACGAACGTGCCGCAAGAGTTCAAAACTTAAACGGAAGCGAGGGTTCCGTTACAGTTATAGGGGCAGTATCTCCGCAGGGAGCGGATTTTTCCGAGCCTGTCACTCAAAATACAAAGCGTTTTACAAGGTGTTTCTGGGCATTGGATAAATCGTTGGCGTATGCCCGACATTATCCGGCAATAAACTGGATGACCAGCTACAGCGAATACTTTACGGACTTAGACGCTTGGTTTGAACAAAATCAGGGACGAGATTTTATTGAATACCGCAGTAAAATAAACGCTATTTTGCAGGAAGAAAATAAGCTTATGGAAATTGTTAAGCTTATCGGAGCAGACGTTTTGCCCGATGACCAAAAGCTAATTATTGAAACTGCAAGAGTTATCAGAGTTGGATTTTTACAGCAAAATGCTTTTCATAAAGAAGATACTTACGTACCCCTTGAAAAGCAAAAGCTCATGATGAAAACTATTCTTCATTTGCACGAAGTAGCGTCCGACTTGATTGGAAGAAATATTCCTATTTCGAGAATTACTTCTCTCGGACTTTTTGACAAGCTTACAAAGATGAAGTATGATATCCCTAATAACAAATTGGAGCTGTTCAAAAATTACGAGAAAGAAATAGACGAAGCATTGAACACTACCTTAACAGCCGAGTTCAACTAATTAAATTAATCTTATCTCATCAGAAAGGAATGAAACAGAATGGTTTTAGATTATGTTGGTGTAAAAGAAATCAACGGTTCGCTGATAGTCCTTGACGGAGTGAAAGATGCTTTTAATGAAGAAATAGTTGATATTCGGCTTGACAACGGCACAGTTCGTCAAGGCAGAATTGTACAAATGGACGGAGAACGTATTGTTGTACAGGTTTTTGAAAGCACAAGAAATATTTCACTTAAAAACACAAAGACACGTCTTACGGGAAAGCCAATGGAAATGCCGCTTTCGAAGGAAATTATAGGACGTATTCTCAACGGTTCGGGAAAACCGATAGACGGACTGGGCGATATTTATCCGGAAAAGAAAGCCAATATTAACGGCACGCCGCTTAATCCCGTTTCACGTATTTATCCAAAGAACTATATAAACACAGGCATTTCGACAATAGATACTCTTATTACTCTTATCAGAGGTCAAAAGCTTCCTATCTTTTCCGGTTCGGGTATGAAGCATAACGAACTTGCCGTGCAGATTGTGCGTCAGGCAAAAATTGCCGATGACGACGGCAAAGGCTTTTGCGTAGTGTTTGCCGCAATGGGTGTTAAAAATGACGTGGCCGACTATTTTAAGAGGAGCTTTGAAGAATTTGGCGTAATGAACAAGGTTGTTATGCTGCTTAATTTGGCTAATGACCCGATTATTGAAAGAATACTTACCCCAAAATGTGCCTTGACAGTTGCCGAGTATTTGGCTTTTGAACTTGATATGCACGTATTGGTAATAATGACCGATATGACATCATACGCAGAGGCACTTCGTGAATTTAGTTCGTCAAAAGGAGAGATTCCGGGCAGAAAGGGCTATCCGGGTTATCTGTATTCCGATTTGGCGTCGCTTTATGAAAGAGCGGGCATGGTAAAAGGCAGTAAAGGTTCCGTAACTCAGATACCGATTTTAACAATGCCTAACGATGACATTACGCACCCCGTCCCCGACTTGACAGGATACATTACAGAGGGACAAATTGTGCTTGACAGAGCCTTGCAGGGTCAGGGCATTTATCCGCCTATAAGCATATTGCCGTCGCTTTCCCGACTTATGAAAGACGGAATAGGAGAGGGCTATACAAGAGCAGATCATCAGGCACTTGCAAATCAGTTGTTTTCTTCATACGCAAAAGTAATTGACGCAAGGTCGCTTGCGTCTGTTATCGGAGCTGAAGAACTTTCTCCGATTGATAAGAAGTACATTGCGTTCGGCGAAAAATTCGAGGAGCAGTTTGTAAATCAGAAATTTACTGAAAATCGTTCGGTAGAACAAAGTCTTGACTTAGGCTGGGATTTGCTGGGATATTTGCCAAGAGGAGAACTTGACAGAGTAGACGACGCTATTCTTGATAAGTATTACAAGCCGCATGAAGAATAAAATCTCATTATATAAAAAATATAAGTGAGGTGAGATAGTTGTCAGTACAGGCAGTACCTACCAAAGGTAATTTGATGAACTCTAAAAAATCCCTTGAATTGTCAAAGCTTGGTTACGAATTGCTTGACAAAAAGCGAAATATACTTATCAGAGAGCTTATGTCGCTTGTTGACCATGCAAAAGAGATACAAGGGAAAATTGACAAGGCATACGAAGAGGCTTATCTTGCTTTGGAAACAGCTAACGTTACAATGGGTTTTTGCGATGAAATTTCACGTTCTGTACCCGAAGAAGATTCTCTTACTCTGTCGTACCGCAGTGTCATGGGAGTAGAAATTCCCATTGTGGCAATACAGGAAAAACAGGGTTTGGATTTGCAGTACGGACTTTACACGACAAATTCAATTCTTGATGACGCTCAGCAGAAGTTCATGGAAGTTAAGTATTTGACTGCTCATTTAGCTGAGATAGAAAACAGCGTCTATCGCTTGGCAAATGCTATTAGTACAACTCAAAGGCGCGCAAATGCTTTAAAGAACATTATGATTCCACGCTTTGAGGGAACAGTTAAATACATTGCAGATGCTCTTGACGAAAAAGACAGAGAAGAATTTTCTCGCTTAAAAGTGATAAAGCGTCAAAAAGAAAAACTTTCCGCTGATTCCTAAAATTTTTTTGAAACGACAACAGCGTATCCGAAACGTTAGCAACGGATACGCTGTTTGTTTTTATGCCGATAAAATCATCGGACAATCTGCTTTTTAAAAATTTTTAAAAAATTGAAAGAAAATTATTTTACAGAGTTTTCATAACTTTCAATCATACGTTTTACCATTTGACCGCCCACGGAACCTGCCTGTCTTGCGGTGATATCGCCGTTGTAACCCTGCTTGAGGTCAACTCCGACTTCGTTGGCGCATTCCATTTTAAACTTGTCCATAGCCTCTCTTGCTTCGGGGACGTTCAGCTTATTATTATTTTTAGATGACATAACAAAAATCTCCTTTTAATAAAATTGCTTTGTTTTATAAAGTACATATCAAAAAGGAGAATAAAATTTCGCCTTTCGGATATATCTTTATAATTGACATATCCGAAAGGTTTTTTTATCAACATTTCAGATATATCAAATCTATTTGCGGAAGTATCGTTTTACTAACCGCAATAATATTGTATGTTGTTTTAATATTTTTATTTATAGAAAATTTTGTTATTTTAATTAGACTTTTTTTTGATTTCAAGTTTTTTCTCTTCACCCTTTAAAAGCCTTTGAATGTTTGACTTGTGTTTAATAATCACAGTTGCACATATGATAAATGTTAAGACTGTTACGGCAATTACATATTCAAAAGAAACTTCGCCTAATTGTTTGTAATTGTGAAAATAGGTAATTAAATAGGTTGCTCCCAATATTCCGAAAGCCGAGATTATAGAACTAATAGAAATAATCTTTGTGCAAAGAAAAACAATGGAAAATATAATAAGTCCAACAAGAAAAACAGGGAAATTAATAACTGCCGTAAGCGCCGCCACAGTAACAACGCCCTTGCCGCCTTTGAATTTGAAGTAAACAGGGAAAATGTGACCCAAAAAACAGCACATTCCGGCTAAATATTCGCCGTATCCCCATAATTCTTTACTATTGAAAATTTCCGTATTAAGTGTTTTCATTACAAATCCGCCTATCAAAACGGATATAACGCATTTTAAAAAATCGCCGACAAAAGTTATAATACCTGCCGTTGTTCCTACCGAACGCATAACATTTGTGAATCCGCCGTTGCCGCTGCCCATTGTTCTGATATCTTTTCCGGTAAAAATCTTAGTTACAATAATTGCAATATTCAAGCTGCCTAAAAGATATGCGGCAAGCATTACGGCAAAGATTTTTAATATATTTGAAAAATCGGTAAATAAACTAAGCATGAACATACCCTCTTAAAAAAAGTTATTTTTTGCTGTTCTCTCCACGTTCACGCACTACAAAGTGAATAGGAGTTCCTTCAAGACCGAAACTGTCCCTTATTCTGTTTTCTAAATATCGTCTGTAAGAGAAATGGAACAAATCGGCAGAATTGACAAAGCATACGAATGTCGGCGGTTTTGTAGACGCCTGCGTCATGTAGAAAATTTTCAGACGTCTGCCTTTATCGGTAGGCGGCTGAACTCTTGCGACAGCCTCAGCCAGAATATCGTTAAGAATACCCGTCTTAATTCGCATAGCGTTGGAATTAGCGACAACTTTTATAAGCTCAAAGAGTTTGTCTATTCGCTGTCCTGTTTTTGCGGAAATAAAAATAAACGGAGCATATGACATGAAAGAAAAATCATTTTCCAATTTTTTACGGAAATTATCCATTGTTTTACCGTCTTTTTCAACAGCGTCCCATTTATTAACGGCGATAATGCAGCCTTTGCCGGCTTCGTGTGCAAGACCCGCAACTTTTGAATCCTGTTCTGTAAAGCCTTCGACGGCGTCAATCATTATAACGCAGACATCGCTTCTTTCGATAGCCATTTTAGCGCGGAGAACGCTGTATTTTTCAATATTATCGTCTACACGGCTTTTTCTTCTGATACCGGCTGTGTCGGTGAAGTTGAATTTGCCGTGAGAATTTTCAATCATGGTGTCAATACTGTCCCTTGTAGTTCCGGCAATATCTGAAACAATACATCTGTCTGTACCGACTATTTTATTTATAAGAGATGATTTTCCGGCATTGGGCTTTCCGATTACGGCAACTGAAATAATGTCGCTGTTTTCTTCTTCTTCGTATTCGGGGGGGAAGTATTCAAACACAGCGTCAAGCAAATCTCCTGTTCCGTGACCGTGTACAGACGATACGGCTATTGGGTCGCCTAAACCCAAATTATAAAACTCATAGAAATCGGGAGATACTTCGCCTATGGAGTCGCATTTGTTTACGCAGACAACGACAGGGCGGCCGCTTTTCAAAAGCATATCCGCTACTTCGGAGTCTGTTGCAATCATGCCTGTTTTCACATCGACAACAAGTATTGTTACGTCTGCCGCTTCTATGGCAAGTTCAGCCTGTCTTCTCATTTGAGATAAGATGACGTCATCTG
>CACWIU010000043.1:0-1843 GCA_902761025.1 uncultured Ruminococcus sp.
AACAACATTTGGCATATCAACCGGTGCCGCTCCCGTACTTACAACCAATTCAACCGTGCTTTCCGGATCAACATTTGTACCTTTTTTAGGCTCCTGAGAAATTACAAGCCCTTCTAAAATCATTTCGTTACTTTCGTATCTTACATTAGATTCTAATCCTCGTCCCGAAAGCTGTACTTTGGCTTTTGCCTCGCTTCTAAGTTCAACATTCGGAACTTTTACCATTTCATTTCCAAGCGAAGCTGTTATTTCTATTGCCTGCGTATTTTTTATTTTCGTATCTGCTGCCGGAGATTGGGAAATAGTAACATCTCTATCGTAATCTTTATTATATTCACGGTCTGTAACTTTAATTGTACAATTCATTTCTTCGGCTTGAGTTAATACTTCATCGTATTTCATTCCAACAAAATTTGGTACTGTTATTTCTTCCTCTTTTATATCCTCGGCTCTGCCTTTTGAAACCGTAACAGAAATCTCGCTTTCATCTTCAACCTCTTCGTACGGTTCAACACTCTGAGATACTACGCAGCCTTTTTCAATTACACTGCTGTACTGCTCGTCGGTTTTTATCTTAAAACCCAATTCATCACAAGTTTTTGAAGACTCCTTTGCGTCCATACCCATCATGTTCGGCACAACCTGCAGCAAATCGGGAGAACTCACTTTAACGTTGACTATCGTGTTTTTCCTAACAACAGAACCTTCGTTAATATCCTGCGATATTATATGATCTTCGGGAATTTTATTTGATTCCTTTTTACCTATGATTTGCATGTTCAGCTGAGCTTCCGTAAGCTTTTTTGCTCCTTCGTCAATCTCTTTACTCACAACGTACGGAACTCGCGTACGATCACCTAAAAGTTCTGTATCAACTTTAGTTTCGTCGGGAGAACCTATAATCCCCATACCAAACAAAACGCCAAATACTACTAAACACACAGAAGCACAGGGAATTCCGATTTTTGCCCACATAGGCCATTTAAAAGATTCTACTTTTTTTATGTTCCCCGCTCTCTTGGCAACGGGTGATGTAACCGTAAGCTCGGAAATAAAATCAGATATATCGGCAGTTCTGTCTTCCGCGCGAATATTCAACGCATTCATAATAGCTGTTTCGTAATTCTCACTGATACTTCTGTCATATTTCCTTATGGACGGCAAAATATCTTTGCCCTTATTCTCAAAAACAGCGTACCTCTCAAGAGAATCCGGAGGCACTTGCCCCGATATCATTCTGTACAAAGTGGCTGCCGCAGCATAAACATCGGTATGTTTTCCTACTCCCCCATGACTTCTATACTGCTCTTCCGGAGAATAGCCCTTCTTTATCATTACTGTTAAAGATTTTTCATCATCTGCAGTTGCATATCTCGCCGCACCAAAGTCAATAAGCTTTACTTCGCCTTTTTTTGTAATAATCAAATTATCCGGGGAAATGTCCCGGTGAACAATTCCGGCATCATGAACTTTTTGCAGCGATTCGAGTACGGGCATCATAAGCCGAACCGCCTCTTCGGCAGAAACCTTTTTTTCCCGTTTTAAAAACTCTTCAATCGTTTCGCCTTCAAGAAGTTCCATAACAATATATGCTGTGTTATTTGATTCAAAAGCATCAAAAATCTTAACTATTCCTTCCGTTGTATTGAACTTTGCAAGCTTTTTGGCTTCGTTTACAAATTTTTTCATTCCATCGCCATAACGCTGCTTCTTTTCATCACCGTAAACTACAATTTGTGTTTCTCCTAAAGTTCTTGTGGACAAATCACTCGGAAAATATTCTTTGATTGCTACCTTTGTTTGCAAAAGTCCGTCCCATGCAATATATGTAACGCCAAATCCG
>CACWIU010000043.1:1867-13671 GCA_902761025.1 uncultured Ruminococcus sp.
AACCTTTCCTACTATATATCTGTCAGCAAGAAGCGAACCGGGCATCATATGCAGCGGATTTTTCGGTGGGCTGCCATCTTCGTATCCGCAATGCGGACAAACTTTTAAATCGTCGCTGTAATGCTCCATACATCCTTTACATAATTTCATTATAACTCCTGCCTTTCAAAAATATAATTGTCTTTATTTTCAAAAAATCCATTGAAATCGCCATATACATCAACGTACAAATCTAAAGCTCTATCGTTTATAGGGAAACTTTCACTTTTGTTGCGAATATGAAGAATATCCTGTCCGTTTTCATTAAGCATAAATTCCAGCAGCTTTAAAGCGGCTTTGTTTTCTTTTTTATCAATATCATTGGCTGTCCATACATTGCTGTACCAACAGCAAACTTCCGGAACGCCGCAATAAATTAATTTGTACTGAGCCGTCATTTTTCGAGATACTTTGAGATAATTACTGCTTTTAGTTCCATAAAAAAATATTTGATTACTAAAAAACATATCTGAGGCAGACACATTATAATAAGTATTCGATTCTGTAAAGATTTTTGAAAAATCTTTACAATCTGTTGCAAAACTTCCGTATTCAAACATATCTTTTAATGAAGACACACTATTCTTATCGTACTCTACTTTTTCCGAATCGGCAAATATAATCGGACAAACAAAACCAAGAGGTAAATAATCATAACATCCGTAAACTCTGTTCACCTGATTAAGCAGCGTATAATTATTAAAATTTTCCGAATTATATATTTCTTCCAAAGACAAATGATTCGTTCCTGAATCTATGTTTAAGTATTCGTAAATATTCGGCTGTTTACCGCCGTTTTTTAATATTTTTTTATACTCGTTTTCTTCAAATCCGACAACATCAATTTTAACCGCAGGATAACTTTTATTAAACTCGGATATAATATTCTTGTAACTTTGTAATTCGTTTTTATCAAGTTCTTTATCTCCGCTTTTACAGTACCACATGACAAGATCACACTCCGAAAGCGTGCCCTCATTTTTCTGCTTTATCCAGAGAAATGAACTGACAACTAAACCAATGACAATCAAAGACAAGGATAATGCAATTCCAATACTGCGTTTTTTCTTTGCCTTCTTTTTTTCAACAGCTACGGGAGCCACAAATTTCTTTTGACGCAAACCCGCAACAAAATCATCAACATTTTTAAATCTGAAATTAATATCCACGGACATCGCTTTCATTATAGTGTTGCTGATATAATCGGGAATATCCGGGTCTATTTCATTAGGAGGAGGAAGCGTATCTTTAACTCTGCGATTTGTAGACTTAACCGGCTTTTTACCCGTCAACGACAAATACAAGGTTGCTCCCAACGCGTAAACGTCCGTCCATGCACCCTGTTTATTTATCCATTCATATTGCTCCGGGGGAGCAAAGCCATGCTTTAGTATAACAGTCAATTTTTTATTCTCATCGTAAGAAAAACGAGCTGCTCCAAAATCTATCAGTTTTATTTTGCCATCATTGCAGATAAATATATTATCCGGACTGATATCTCTATGAATTATCCCGTGCTTATGAAGCTTGGACAAAGCATTTGCAATCTCCTCTATAACTTTAACAGCATAATCGAGTTCAATTTTTCGATTATGAGCTTTTAAATAATCGCTCAGGCATTCTCCTTCCAGAAATTCCATGACAATATACGCCGTATCGTTTTCTTCAAAAAATTTATATACATTTACAATATTAGATTCTGAATTGAATTTTGCCATATTTCTTGCTTCATCCAGAAATTTCTCTTTAAAAGCATAAAAATCTTTTTCTCTTTGAATATTATAAATTAAGATATTATTTGTTCCGGGAACGCGATTTACCAAACTAATCGGATAAAATTCTTTGATTGCGACAATAGTATCAAGCTTTTTGTCCCACGCTCTGTATGTAATTCCAAAACCGCCAACTCCAAGAACTTTTCCAATAATATACCTGTCCAACAATACAGTTCCCGGGTAAAGCTGAAACAGTTCTTTAGGTGGATTACCTTCTTTATAACCGCAAAGAGGACAAAATACACATTCGTCATCAATTAAATTTAAACAGCTGTTACATCTTTTCATAAAAAAACTAATCCTTATAATTATAATATTTGCAAAATAAAAATAGACAAAAAATTCCGCCGAATTTTTCAATTTATCTATTCTTATGTTATATATATAATACAACATTTGCACGTACAATTCAAGTGTTTTTTGATAAAGATAATAAAACCACACAATTTAAACTGATAACGTCTGTTAATCAACTCATAAACTACAATAAATTATCATACGAAGTTGTGCTTTCTGCCGCAATATGAATTGCACATCGGATAAAAATAGAAATATATTGACTTAATTAATAAAAAATGATAAAATCAAATAAAAAATACAAAGTTTTCAAGCTCTTAATCGGGAGGTTTTATGAAAGAAATAAAAATAAATATAAAATCTGTATCAGGCAAAAGGAGTAAAATTTCATCGAGAAGTATGCTTTTTGACGAAAATATCACTACTGTAAAAGAATTGATACAATCCGCAGTCACAACGTGTGTTGACGAATATAACAAACGCTTAGAAAACTCGGACTTAATCGAAATTCTTACGCCCGAAATAATAGAAGACAAGGCAAAACTCGGCAAAGTATCATTTAATGTGAATTACGGGGAAAAATCTCCGGAACTTCAAACGGCTGTTAACAATGCCATTGAGGCTTTTAACGACGGTATTGTCGTTATTTTTGCAGACGATAAAAAACTTGAGTTAATTAACGAACCTGTTGACATTTGTTCTATTGAAAGTCTGACTTTTATCAAGCTTACAATGCTTTCAGGCAGAATGTGGTAAAGGAGGAATTAGAAAAATATGCCTTACAGCTATGACTACATAAAGGAATACAACGAAAAATTTGCAAATAGTCACAAGCGGGAAATTGAACGTCTTTCAAAGGACGAACAAAAAGCACTGAACCATGTTATGTACGGTGCGGACGAACGATTTGACAGCGATTCAAAATACTATGTTCAAATCAAAAAACAACATATAGACGTACTTTCCAATTTTGTAAAGCGTGAGTATGGAAATGTTGTGAATATTCTTGTGCCATCGGAATTTGTCGATGATTTTTACCGTGCATGTGACAACATGATTCGCTATCAATACTCACGTTCTTATTGGCGAAGAAGTTACCGCAGCCGTGACGTATTTCCCCACGCTCAAAAAATATTTGAACTTATGAACTATTATTATATTGTCGGAATGTTAGACTTAAAAATCGGCGGATTAAAACCGATTGTATGCGATGATTGGGACGACAATATTAAGCGTTCTGTCTATCTCAGTCTGCGAATGACCAACACATTTATCGCCGAACGCATTAATTCCGGCGATGAAGAAGTTATCGGTTTGCTTCGCGATATGATGACAAGCGAAAACAATACCAATATTTTGACGTACCATGCAATTAGGGCTGTCATAATGTCCGATAATTCCGAACTTCATAAACTTATGTGCGGTCTGCTTGTGGCTGCTCGTTTGCAGGAAGGCTTGCGGCAGGCTATATGTGAAAATGCCGATTGCGGCACAGCCGAAGCTTTTATTATGATACTAAATACAATCAAGGACAACAACTTAATTCGATTTTCTGCGGTAAAACGTGCAGTTGCGACATGGTGCGGCATTTGCTGGGAAGGCGACCCCGACAGGGCGTCCGAAAAAATACTTGACGATATGATTTTTTCGCTTGAAAGCCGTGAAAATTGCTTGGAGCTTATCAATACAACAGACGCTGTGCATATATACTGCGGTTTATGGGGACTGAGCTTTTATGACATATCAGACGCTCTTAATATTATTCTTTCTCTTATCGGTGCAGCCGCAAATGAAATACAGCTTTTAACTATCGGTTATTTCATGAAGAATGTTGAAATAAAAAGCGTTACATATCGAGCCGCTTCTGCCGTTATTGAAGCCAATCCCGATAATTACAAGGTTTTGGCTATGTTTTATCCCATGTATGTTTACTATGTCTACAGCAACGGACGCAGCTGCAAACATATGGACGAATATGCAGAACAAATATTTAAAGATAAATACGCTGCAAAAAAACATTATGATATTTTAAACAATCTGTTTAACTCAATGGATAAGAAAAAAATATCATATGACCCGTTTCTGTTTCCTTGGTTCGCTGTAGATTTGACAAAAAGCCGTATTTTACAATGTATGCTCGGTGCTGCAATCGCTTTGAATGACGAAAGTAATTTTGAATATTTGGGAAATCATTTGACAGATTTTGATACCTCTGCCCGTTCCGGCGTAATAGATGTTATCGGAGCAATGCTTGAAATGACAGGCGGAAAAAATCAAGCTCTCCGCGATATTTTAATAAACGCTGTTGCCGATAAGGAATCTTACACACGAAGAGTGGCAGTCAAAATTCTCAAAGAGCAATTAATTTACGATAATGAGTATCAGATTATCGAAAGCTTTGCAAGATACAAGTCCGCCGATGTTCGCAGCGGTGTTCTCGAATTGCTCAAAAAACGCTCCCCCGAAGAACTGGAAGCTTCAATTTTACGTATGCTTTCTTCAAAAGACGAAAATATTCGTTTGGCAGCCCTTGACCTCTTAATGTTCGCCAAAAGCGAATATAAAAATACCGATTTTTCAAAATCTATATCTGCCGCTGATTCAATCGAAACTCCTACCGACCGTGAAAGCATATTAATAAACGAAATAACTAACAAAAATCCCTCCGACGAACTTTCAAGTGACAACGGTTACGGTATTTACAATACAAATACTTTTATTGCACCTGTGCAAATGGAGCCGGATATTAAGCTTGTAAGGGACTTTTTCTCTGTTCCTCACGCAGAACTTATTAAAATGGAACAAGATTTAATGTCGCTTATCGACAAAAATGCAAACCTTGAATTTACAGGCTACAACGGCGAAGAACGTCTTCTCGGCAATTTCGGTTCACTGCCTCATAAGTGGTCGTCTGTCAAGGAAGAACGGGAAAAACAAACCATTTGGGAAGTTATTCCTTTTCACGAACTGTGGGAAAATTATTACCTTGAGTCAATAAAAACTCCTCAGCGGTTCTGGTCGCTTTATCTGTTTCACCACCGTGATATTCTTTATAAACTATCAAAAAAATCCCAAAATCATTATGACAAAACACAAAGGGTTATTTTCGGCACTATATCCGATTTTGATTATGATAAAGAACTTGGAGCAAAAGACAAACGATTTTTGGAAAATTCTTTCGCTCAAACACGCTTGTGTGTTTATGAATGCATTTTGAGCAAATTTGAGCCGGAAATACCTCTCGAAGCAGTTCAAAACTGCGTTCTGTATTTTGCGAGATGCCTTCCTATGGAAGCACATATTTTAATGCCGGATACCGATTCAAACCAATCTTATTGGTATAATCAGCCAACGGGTTATTTAACAAGACAGCTGCCGATACGTATGATAGATATGCTTAAGGTCAATATCCACAAGGATTTTGATAAGAATTTCCGTATTCTTCATGAGCTTTTTTTGAAACAGCATGAAATAAATAAGGAAATGGAAAAAAATAATTACCGCTCCTCAGATTGGCTGCCGCTCGATTTATACGCTTATCTTTTGGCTCTTTCTAAAAATATCATTTCTAAAGACGACGTTTACAAGATAATTTTTGAATATATCGGTTTGCCTGATTCTATCGGTGCTTTGAGCAATGTTGTTGAAGATACTTTTTCTTATTACTCAATGCAGACAATAAAAAAATATGTCGAACTCGAAGGAAAAACACTTACCGACAACGATACTGTTCCGAAAGACAGTCAACTGTATCAAAACGCATATGAAATTCTGTCACGTATAATTCAACTCGTTCTCAATACTGAATTAAAACGTGGCGACAGCGAAACCGTTTTTTCTCATGCCGTTCCTCGTATCAGAAAAATATACGGCATTGACCGACTTATGGAAATACTTAAAGCCCTCGGAAACGAAACTCTAAAGTCAACAAGTTATTACTATGGCGGCTCAATATCTAAAAAGGAAAGTTTGGGTCACTTGCTTTCGGTATGCTTTCCTAATGACAGCGACAACGCCCAAATCCTAAGAGAAAAAGCAAAACAAGCCAATATTTCCGATGAGCGTCTTATAGAAGTCGCTATGTTCTCTCCCCAGTGGATAGATATTATAGGCGAACATCTCGGCATAGACGGATTTAAAAGCGGCTGTTATTACTTTATGGCTCACACTGCCGACTATATCTCGGAACAGCGGCTTGCGATAATCGCAAAATTTACTCCTTTTACAAAAGAAGAACTTAACGGCGGCTGCTTCGACGCAAAATGGTTTAACGAAGTGTATGCTCAGCTCGGCGATAAGATTTTTAACCGTCTTTACAAGAGTGCCAAGTATATTTCTTCAAGCAATATGCACACGAGAGCAAGAAAATTTTCAGACGCCGCACTCGGAAAAATGGATATTTTGTCTACCGAAAAAATTATCTCGGACAAGCGTAACAAGGATTTATTGCTGGCTCTCGCCATTATTCCGTCAAAAAACAGCTCCGATATTTTGCAAAGATACGAATATATTCAAGAGTATCTGAAACAAAGTAAAAAATTCGGGGCTCAGCGAAGACAAAGCGAGGGCGAAGCTGTCAAATTTGCTTTGAAAAATCTTGCTGTCACCGCCGGTTACAATGACGAAACACGTCTTACTCTTTCTATGGAAACCGAACTTGTCAGACAAAATCAACATTATTTTGACAAAACTTTAATTGATGACTATTCTGTGCAGATAGTTGTTGACAATTCGGGAAAATCTTCTGTCGTTATTGAGAAAAACGGAAAAACACTAAAGTCAATTCCAGCCGCCATAAAGAAAAACGAGAAATTTATTTCTTTAAAAGAATTTCATGACAAACTTAAACAACAATACAGCCGAACTGTGAAAATGTTTGAGCTTGCTATGGAAGAACGCAGTAATTTTACTCTTGAAGAAATTTTAAAACTGCGTGAAAATCCTGTCACAGCCGCAATTACCGAAAGCCTTGTATTTATTGTTTCGGACAATTCGAATATTGCCGGATTTATCGATAACGACGGACTTACGGACGAAAACGGCATTCGTCACGGCTTGACTTCCGATACGCTTATTCGCACTGCTCACCCTTACGATTTGTTCAAAAACGGAACATGGTCGGGATTCCAAAACGCTATTTTACAGCGTGGCTCAAGCGAAGGAAAATTACAGCCTTTCCGTCAAGTATTCAGAGAGCTTTACGTTAAACTCCCCGAAGAAAAAGAAAAAACTAAATCTATGATGTTTGCCGGTTATCAAATTCAGGCTCAGCGTACAGTCGCCACTCTTAAAACAAGACGTTGGGTAGCCGATTATGAGGACGGCTTGCAAAAGATATACTATGATGACAATATAATCGCCTCAATTTATGCGGTTGCCGATTGGTTCAGCCCTGCCGACATTGAAGCCCCGACAATAGAGGGCGTATGTTTTTACGACAGAAAGACGTATTTACCGATTCCAATTGATAAAATACCCGATATTGTTTATTCCGAAGTAATGCGTGATGTCGACCTTGCAGTAAGCGTTGCTCATGCCGGCGGAGTTGACCCCGAAACAACTCATTCTACTATTGAAATGCGTGCCGTAATTGCCGAATACAACATGAAACTATTCGCAATAAACAATGCCCGTATTGACAAGAACCATATTATTATTGAGGGAAAATGGGGCAAATACTCTATTCATCTTGGCAGCGGTGTTATACACATTCTTGGAGGTCATCAGATAAATGTTGTTGCTGTTTCAAGCGGAAAGAAAAGCAAGATATTTCTTCCGTTCCTCGACGAAGACCCCAAAACTGCGGAAATTATCACAAAAATGTTAATGTTCGCAAATGACAATAAAATCAAAGACCCTGCTGTTATGCGGCAAATCAAAGGTTCTTTTTAAAAAACATCTAACGGAAATGTAAATCTTACTAAAAAACCCTCGCTAAAGAAAAAATTTCTTAGCGAGGGGATTTTTTAGTTATCAATTTTTTTGCTGTGCTTTTATGCGTTCGTTCCATTTTTGGGCTTCTGCCCTGTTCTTCTCTACGCCCCTGCCGTAATAATAACATTCTTTCAAAGCAATTTGTGCTTGTAAATAATTACTTTTTGCCGCTAATTTGTACCATTTGAAAGCCTCTTCCTCATTTTTCGCAACTCCTCGCCCCAAACTATAACATACGCCTAAACTATACTGTGCTGGTACATAATTATGCTCTGCCGCAAGGCGATACCATTTTACGGCTTCATAAAGGTTTTTTGTTGATTTGGGTACTCCCTGATCATTCTCATAACAAAGACCCATTTCAAATTGTGCTGAAACATCGCCTTGTTCGGCTGCCAAACGATACCACTTTACAGCGTCTGTATAATTCTTTTTAACTCCATTGCCACAAGCGTAACAATTTCCTAAATTATACTGCGCAGGCGCATAATTCCTTGACGCCGCAAGGCGATACCATCTGATAGCTTCCGAATAATCTTTCGCCAAACCATGACCGTAATAATAACAGTTTCCCAAATTGTTTTGCGACTGTACGCTGTCTTGCTCTGCCGCAATGCGATACCACCGTATCGCTTCATTATAATTTTTTGCAACTCCGACTCCACGCAAATAACAATCCGCAAGCTCCGACTGTGCCTGAACTTCCCCTTGCTCCGCTGCAATTCTGTACCATTTTATGGCTTCTAAATAGTTTCTTCCAACACCCATACCGTTATAGTAACTATGACCAAGACAAAACTGCGCTTTTGAACAGTCCTGCTCCGCTGCAACTCTGTACCATTTGACAGCTTCTACATAATCACGCTCTACTCCCCTGCCGTAATAATAACAGTTCCCTATCTCAAACTGTGCGTATGTATATCCTTGCTGAGCAGAAAGACAATACCATTTTAACGCTTGTTCGTCGTTTTTTTCAACTCCCTCTCCGCGAAAATAACAACATCCCAGTCTGTACTGCGCCGGCGCATAGTTTTGTTCCGCCGCAAGCCGATAGTATTTTACAGCTTGATCATAACTTTTCGCTACTCCATCTCCTCTGTAAAAACAATATCCAATGTGATACTGCTCCATTGCCGATTCTTGAAAAGAGTATGAATCCTCAACTTTTAAACTGTTTTCACAAATGTTTTTTTGTATAAAAAGTTCTTTCTCTTCATCGGTCAGTTTGTAATAAGTTACAAAAACATTGTCCGCACTCATTTTCAGTATACCTTTTTCCCTTTCTAAAACTCTGATGAAATACAAATATATTTCAAAAATATTTATAAGCCAAACAGAAAATTCCAACAGATTTTACATATAATCAAATTTATTAACACATCGTTATTTTAACACAAAAGGAATAATTCTTCAACAATTTTTTCACTATATATAAAAAAATATTAAAAAACATCTGAATTATTATCAAAATACCGTATTTTTTCTATTTGTCGGGAATATATATAAATCATAATATTACAAAAACAGGCTGGTGTGTATATGTTTCAGGCTTTATTGACATTTTTAAGCGATTTTGCGCTTGTCGCTATCCTTCACGTTATGGGAGCAGGCTCCTTTCCAAAACCTCTTTCTGCTAAAGAAGAAGCCGAACAGCTTCGACGCATGAAAAACGGCGACCGCAACGCTCGAAATATATTGATTGAACATAATCTCCGGCTTGTGGCTCATATCGTAAAAAAATACTGCGGAAATCCCAACGAACAAGACGATCTTGTTTCTATCGGAACGATAGGTTTAATCAAAGCTATAGATACGTTTAAAGCCGATAAAAATATAAAATTATCAAGTTATGCCTCTCGATGTATCGAAAATGAAATTTTAATGCACTTTCGAGCCAAAAAGAAAAACGCTCTCGATATTTCTCTCGATGAAACTATTGACACTGATAAGGACGGCAATGCTCTTACTTTAATGGATATTATGTCTTCCGAAGAAAATTTAATTGACCAAATTGATTCAAAAATAAATTTGGAAAAAGTCAATAATTTTATACGCAGTCTTCCCAAAAGAGAACAAACTATTATATTCATGCGTTACGGTCTTGACGGAAGCGAACCGCTTACGCAAAAAGAAGTTGCTCAAGCTCTCGGCATTTCTCGTTCTTATGTTTCGCGAATCGAAAAAAAAGTAATTCAGCAGTTATCCAAAAAATTCTCTTAAAAGTACGCTGTCAACAAATTAAAAACAAGTTTAAATTTTTTGTTTTATTCTCTAAGCTGCATATTGTTCATTTTCAAATAAGCACGCACGCATAAAAAATAAATTGTATTTTTTGTTGTGAAATACTTGAAATTTGTGGTTTTTAATTATATAATAGATGTGGTTGTGTTTATATCTACAGAATAAATACTATTAACAAAATCAGCTTGGGAGATGATTTTATTGAGATTGCGTAAACGTTCTTTGGGAGACCGCAACTTGGTCGGAGCAAGAGTGGAAGCCTCGCGTAAAAAGAAGGGTATGAAACAAAAAGAACTTTTGGCTCAACTGCAAGTTCGGGGAGTTGATATGAACGCTTCGGGACTTTCCAAACTCGAAGGTCAAATCAGATACGTTACAGACATTGAACTTGTCGCTCTCGCAGATATTCTTGAAGTTTCTATTGATTACTTATTGGGCAAAGAAAAGCAGTAAATTACATAACATCATATGACCGCTTTAAAGCGGTCTGTTTTTTTGAGAAATAAATTTCCAGTCGGATATTTTGTCGCCTTTTACCATAAAACTCTTTTCGGCTATTTTCGCAAGGGGAGTATCGCAATAAGCGTCCGAATAAAATTCATCAATTTTTGTTTCGCCGAATTTCTCACGGTATCTCCTTACTTTTTCTTTGCCATGACAATTAATTCCCGTATATTTTCCCGTTTTGCAGTCAACAACAGACGCCATTAGATAATTTATGCCTAATTCTTTACAAATTGGTTCAAGCAAAAACTCGGGCGAAGCGGATATAATAACGTCATCGCTTTTTTTCTGATTCAAATAAAACGGTTTTATCTTTTTTTTATGACTTTCCCAAAAGTCGGGCAAATCTTTTTCTATTTCAACCTCATGCAAAAATTCGTACATAACTTCTTTAAATTGTGTTTTTGTCTTTATTTTAATCAAATACAAAATAAAAAAAAGCATTGTTTTAGGGAAATGCTTTACTATTCCAAAATGCCGTTTTAAACAAAAAACATAAAAATCCGAGGTGCTGTCATTATAATAAATAGTTTTGTCAAAATCATAAACATTCATTTATTTTGTTTCCTTTATATTTTTATATTTTATATTATAACGGGAGAAAACTTTTTTGTTTTCTCCCATAGACAAAAGTTTTTTTATATATCGATTAAGTTTTTTTCATATAGTTTTTGCATAGACATCATAATTCCAAGCTTTGCATGATACCATGTTAAACCGCCTTGAAAATAAACTGCATATGGTTCTCTGATAGGACCGTCCGCGCTAAGTTCGATAGAAGACCCCTGAACAAATGCCCCTGCCGCCATAATTACCTGAGAGTCATATCCGGGCATTGCCCACGGTTCGGGCGTTACATAACTGTCAACGGGAGCGGCTGCCTGAATCCCCTTGCAAAATGCAATCATTCGTTCTTTTGACCCAAGCTCAACCGCCTGTATAATGTCATGTCTGCTTTCCGTTGAAGTCGGAACAACTTTAAATCCCAGCTTTTCATAACAGCGGCTTGCAAAC
>CACWIU010000044.1 GCA_902761025.1 uncultured Ruminococcus sp.
GTAGCCCGAATTTACGCCTGTGGAGTTAGTAGGTTACGAGGACAATGAAGCAGGAAGCCCATTGGCTTTAGACAATGGGTAGTTCACATGGGAAATGCCGAATAAAAAATTAAGGAGATGTATTAAGATGTACAGCGAATACTTGGATACAATAAGTTTTGTATCGCAGTTTGACAGCGATGTTGCCGAGGCTATGCAGCTGGAACTTAAAAGACAAAGAAGAAATCTTGAACTGATAGCTTCCGAAAACCTTGTTTCACCTGCCGTAATGGCAGCAATGGGAAGTGTGCTTACCAACAAATACGCAGAGGGCTATCCGGGAAAGAGATATTACGGCGGCTGTCAGTGCGTTGATATTGTCGAAGATATCGCAAGAAAAAGAGCGTGCGAGCTTTTCGGCGCGGAGCATGCCAATGTTCAGCCGCATTCGGGAGCTCAGGCTAATATGGCGGTTTATTTTGCGGTATTAAACACCGGCGATACGGTAATGGGAATGAATCTTGCCGAGGGCGGTCATCTTTCGCACGGTTCGCCTGTTAATATGTCCGGTAAATACTATAATTTTGTCGCATATGGCGTAGACCCTGTTACTCACAGAATAGATTATGATAAGCTTATGCAGCAGGCAATGGAAGTAAAGCCTAAATTGATTGTTGCCGGCGCAAGCGCTTACCCGAGAGTAATTGATTTTGCAAAGTTCCGTGAAATTGCGGACGCTTGCGGAGCATTGCTCATGGTTGATATGGCACATATCGCAGGACTTGTTGCGGCAGGAACTCACCCGAACCCCGTGCCTTACGCAGACTTTGTTACTACCACAACGCATAAAACTCTCAGAGGTCCGAGAGGCGGCTTGATACTCTGTAAAGAAGAATATGCTAAAGCCATTGACAAAGCAGTTTTCCCCGGTTCGCAGGGAGGTCCTTTAATGCACGTTATCGCTGCAAAGGCTGTTTGTCTTGGCGAGGCTCTTAAACCCGAGTTCAAAGTTTACGGTGAAAATATCGTTAAAAACGCTAAGGCTTTGGCAAACGGCTTGACAAGCAGAGGTCATAAGCTCGTGTCGGGCGGCACCGACAACCATGTTATGCTCCTTGACCTTTCGGGTACGGAATTGACTGGCAAAGAGCTTGAGCATAATCTTGACGAAGTTTATATCACAGCAAATAAAAATACTATTCCAAATGAGCAGAGAAGTCCGTTTGTAACAAGCGGCGTTCGTTTGGGTACTGCAGCAGTAACTTCAAGAGGCTTGAATGAAGAGGATATGGACAAGATTGCGGAGTTTATACATCTTGTAATTGAAGATTTTGAGGGCAGCAAAGAAAAAGTTCAGGCAGGCGTTGCGGAACTTTTGGAAAAATATCCGCTGTACGAGTAATTTAAATTTTTGAGGGAGGGGCATTGCCTCTCCCTGACTTTTTTTGAAAGGAGCGTGATATTGTGCCGCCTTTAGCCGATAGAATACGTCCGACTTGCATTGAAGAAGTTGTCGGACAAAAACACATTTTAGGCGAGGGAAAACCTCTGAGGAAAATTATTGATTCGGGACAAATTCCCAACATGATTTTTTACGGACCGTCCGGCATAGGAAAAACTACGATTGCGTCTATTATCGCCGGCAAAACTAACAAGCTTTTGCGGAAGCTTAACGCAACTACCGCTTCAACAGCCGACATAAAAGACATAGTGGCTCAGCTTGATACTTTTTCGGGCATAAACGGCATTCTTTTATATTTGGACGAAATCCAGTATTTTAATAAAAAGCAGCAGCAGACTTTGCTTGAATTTATAGAAAACGGAAGTATTACGTTAATTGCCTCGACTACGGAAAATCCTTATTTTTATGTTTATAACGCTATTCTCAGCCGAAGCACCGTTTTTGAGTTCAAGCCTGTTGAAAGCGAAGAAATTGAAAAGGCAGTTTTAAGAGGTTTCGACATAATTGCAAAAGACAGGGGCGTACAATTTGAATTTGAACAGGGAGTAATAAGTCATATTGCCGCATCTTGCGGCGGCGATGTTCGCAAGGCTATGAATGCGGTTGAATTGACTTCCCTTACGTCAAAAAAAGTAGATGATAAAGAATTTGTTTCATTAGAATCTGCAAAAGATTTAACTCAAAAAAGTGCGGTGCGTTATGACCGTGACGGAGATTCGCATTATGATATTTTGTCGGGATTTCAGAAGTCAATGCGAGGTTCAGACCCTAACGCAGCTTTGTACTATTTGGCGAGATTGTTGGAAGCAGGGGACTTGCCGTCCGCTTGCAGGCGGCTTATGGTTTGCGTTTGCGAAGACGTGGGGCTGGCATATCCGCAGCTTATACCTATTGTAAAATCTTGTGTGGATATTGCTAACGCAGTGGGTTTGCCCGAAGCGAGAATACCTCTTGCGGACGCCGTTGTTATGGTTGCGACTGCTCCGAAGTCCAATTCCGCATATTTGGGGATTAATTCAGCCATTAAAGATATTAAAAGCGGCAAAGTCGGAAATATTCCACGACATTTGCAGAATAGTCACTATGACGGCGAAGACAATCCAAATAAAGGTCAATTCTATAAATATCCGCATGATTATCCTAACTCATGGGTTGAACAGCAATATTTGCCCGACATATTAAAAAACGCTGTTTATTATCAATTCGGAAACAATAAAAACGAACAAGCTTTTAAAAAATACTGGGAATCCGTCAAATCAAAAAATAAAAAATAAAAAGTAATTTTTTTAATTATTTTATTTACAATTTGTCAAAAAAGGGTTGAAAGTTGTCTGAAAAAATTGTATAATGTAATAGACAATTTTAGGATTCATCAAGCGAGCAGTTTAAAATTCTAAAGCGGTAAATCTTGATGTTTTCCGAACTTATCAGTTTATATTTTTCAGAGAGAGGGATTTGAGTATGTCAGCAAAAGGATTTATCGGCGAGTTTAAGGAGTTTGTGTCCCGTGGTAATGTTATGGACTTGGCAGTCGGCGTTATCATAGGCGGAGCGTTTCAGGGTATCGTGTCTTCGTTGTGCGATGACGTAATTACGCCGCTTATTCAGTTCGTTATCGGTAAAGCAACGGGCAAGACTTCTATCGAAGAAATGACAGCCGCTTTGAACGTGGGACCTATTGCTTTCGGAAACTTTATTTCGGCAGTTATTAACTTCTTTATCATGGCAATTATTATTTTCTGTATTGTAAAGGCAGTTAATAAGCTTACTGAAATTGGCAAGAAACCGGCTGAAGAGGAAGAAGCTGAAGTTACCGTTAAGGAATGTCCGTTCTGCTTTAGCGAGATTTCCATAAACGCAAAGAGATGTCCGCATTGTACTTCTATGCTTGAAGAAGACAAGAAAATTAAAGTCGAAAAGAAAAAGTAATATATTGTTAAGGGCTTTGCCCTTAATAACCCACCAAAGGCTCCGCCTTTGGAATCCGCCAACTTTTTTGAAAAAAAGTTGGACAAAAAACTTAAAAAGCTTTGCTGCGAATTGATTAAAAAATAAAACCGCCCGAGAAATCGAGCGGTTAATTTTTTTATAAGCGGAAATTTTAAAATCAAGCCTTGCCAACAGAGCCGAAAAGTTCCATTTTCTCTTTTACAGTAGCCTTGATAGCCTCAAAGCCGGGAGCGAGGAGCTTTCTTGGGTCGAATCCCTTGCCCTGTAAGTCTTTGCCGTCTTCGATGTACTTTCTTGTAGCCTCTTGGAAAGAAAGCTGACACTCTGTGTTTACGTTGATTTTGGAAACACCGAGAGAAATAGCCTTTTTAATCATATCAGCCGGAATGCCTGTGCCGCCGTGAAGAACGAGAGGCATTTCGCCTGTTTTAGCCTGAATTGCGTCAAGAGTTTCAAAGCTAAGACCTGCCCAGTTAGCCGGATACTTGCCGTGAATGTTGCCGATACCTGCCGCAAGCATATCTACGCCGAGGTCAGCGATAACCTTACACTCTTCGGGGTCTGCACATTCGCCCATGCCTACAACGCCGTCTTCCTCACCGCCGATTGAGCCAACTTCGCATTCGATAGAAAGACCGAGATTATGAGCAACGTTAACAAGCTCCTTACTCTTAGCCAAGTTTTCTTCAAACGGATAATGCGAGCCGTCAAACATGATTGAAGTAAATCCTGCCTTTACGCACTTGTAGCAGCCTTCGTATGTACCGTGGTCAAGGTGAAGAGCAACGGGAACTGTAATTCCGAGAGATTCGTCCATTGCCTTTACCATTGCGGCAACTGTCGAGAAACCTGTCATATACTTTCCCGCACCTTCGGATACGCCAAGAATTACAGGTGAGTTGAGTTCCTGAGCCGTAAGAAGAATAGCTTTTGTCCATTCTAAGTTGTTGATGTTGAATTGACCTACTGCATAATGACCCTCTTTAGCCTTTTTGAGCATTTCCGCAGCGTTTACTAATGCCATTGTATTCACACTCCTAAATATTAATGGGGAAATATCCCGCTCAAGTCAATTATACTATATTTTTCAAAAAATATAAAGTGTTTATGCAAAATTTTTTCAAAAATTTTCAATTTTTTATTTTTTTAAAATTTTTTAAAAAAACTATTGACAAAAGGCTTTCTTTACGCTATAATATTACTTGTTCACTGAGTGAAACACCTAAGAAATGGCGATATAGCTTAGCTGGCTAGAGCGTTCGGTTCATACCCGAAAGGTCGGCGGTTCGAGTCCACCTATCGCTACTCTAATGGCCCGGTGGTCAAGCGGTCAAGACACCGCCCTTTCACGGCGGTAACACGAGTTCGATTCTCGTCCGGGTCACTTCTAGAAAGCACGCTGTTAAAGCGTGCTTTTTTATTTTATATTTTATAAAAAAGAGTGGATAATAAAATGAAAATAATTGATTTAATTAAAGGCGGTAAGCCTACGCTTTCAATGGAAGTGTTTCCCCCGAAAACAAGCGATAAGTTTGAAAGCATTAAACACGCAACTGAACAAATTGCGGCTCTTAAACCCGATTTCATGAGCGTTACATACGGAGCGGGCGGCGGCACTTCCGAATTTACTGCCGATATTGCGGCAAATATTCAGGAAAAATATTGTGTGCCGACATTGGCTCATTTGACTTGCGTAAGCTCGGACAGAAATAAAATCGATTCCGTTGTAGACAACTTGCAGTCAAAGGGTATAGAAAATATACTTGCACTTCGCGGAGATATTCCCGACGGCACAGACCGTTCTAAATGCCATTATCACTATGCTTCCGAACTTATTGACGATATAAAATCACACGGCGATTTCTGCATTGGCGGAGCATGCTATCCCGAAACTCACCCCGAAAGCAAAAACTCATACGAAGATATTTGCAATCTTAAAATTAAAGTAGACAAAGGCTGTCAATTCCTTACTACTCAAATGTTCTTTGACAATAATATATTATATAATTTTATGTACAGAGTAAGAGAGGCAGGAATTTCCGTTCCCGTAGTTGCCGGTATTATGCCCGTAACAAACGCAGTGCAAATCAAAAGAATTATGTCAATTTCAGGCTCGGCTCTTCCGCAGAGATTCGTAAGAATTGTTGACCGCTACGGCGATAAGCCCGAAGCTATGAAACAAGCGGGCATTGCGTTTGCCACCGAACAAATCATTGACCTGTACGCAAACGGAATAAACTCCGTTCATATTTATACGATGAACAAACCTGAAATCGCTAAGGCAATAATGGACAATATTTCTTCTATTATAAGCGGGTGAGTTAATAATGTCGGATTTTACGGTGGAACTCAGAATTGCTCAAAAAGGCGAGATTAAAACTGTCCGTCAAGAGGCTGTCCGTTATCTTGGCTACAAAAACGCAAATCCTGACGATATTACCGAAAAATTAATTTCGGAATGTGAAAAAGAATTGCTGCAAGTCATCAGCGGCAGAGCTTGTTATGCTCATACAAACGTTAAATTTCCGTCTGAAAATGTTGTTGATTTGGGCTTTGGAGAGATATTAAGCAAAAGTTTGCACAAGCATTTGTATGGCTGTCACAGTGCAATTCTTATGGCTGCGACAATCGGAATAGGCACAGACAGACTTACCGCAAAATACAGCCGTATAAAGCCTGCCAAAAGCTTGATTATTGACGCACTCGGCTCATCGGCGGTTGAGTATTGGTGCGATGTTGTAGAACAGGAACTCACTAAAAATGAAAAACTGCATTGTTCAAGATTCAGTGCTGGATACGGCGACTTTTCTCTGGAACATCAGAAAGATTTTGCGAGGTGTTTGGACATTTCCCGAAAACTCGGAGTAACTTTGTCCGATACGCTGCTTATGACGCCTGCAAAATCTGTTACGGCAGTAATCGGACTGGGTAAGAACACAAGAACTTGCGGCAATAAATGTCAAATCTGCACTAATCAAAATTGTATATACAGGGACTGATGATATGACTATTTTGGAAAAAATAAAAAGCTCCGTAACGTATTTTGACGGCGGTATGGGAACAATGCTTCAGGAAAGGGGACTTGCTCCCGGAGAACTGCCCGAGTTATGGAATATTTCTCATAAAGATGATATTATAGCCATACACAGGGCTTATCTTGAAAGCGGCTGCGATATCCTTACAACAAATACGTTTGGAGCAAACAGCTTAAAATTTGAGAATTTATCGGAAATTATTACCGCCGCTGTCGAAAATGCCAAAGAAGCAATAAATACTTTCGGCGGCAAGAAATTTATTGCGTATGATATCGGCTCGCTTGGAAAAATGCTTAAACCGCTCGGAGATTTAGACTTTGAAAAGGCTGTTTCTTTATTCTCGGAGGGTATTAAAATTGCTGCAGGCTGCGGAGTTGATTTGATACTCATTGAAACTATGAACGATTCTTACGAAACAAAAGCCGCTGTTCTTGCCGCAAAAGAAAGCTGCAGCCTGCCGATTTTTGTAACGTGCGTTTATGATGAAAACGCTAAGCTTATGACAGGTGCAGACCCTGCGGCAATGGCTGCTATGCTTGAGGGTCTTGGAGTTGACGCTTTGGGAATGAACTGTTCTTTAGGTCCCGCTCAAATGGTCAATATTGTTCCGAAAATTGTTTCGGAAACAAGTATTCCCGTAATTGTAAATCCAAACGCCGGACTTCCCAAAAGTGTAAACGGAAAAACTGTGTATGACATTGACGCCGAACAATTTTCCAATTATATGGTAGAAATTGTCAAGCAAGGTGCGACTATTATAGGCGGCTGCTGCGGCACAACTCCCGAATTTATCCGTAAAACTGTGGAAAAAACTTGCGGACTTCCTTTTAAATTGCCTAAAAAGAAAAATCATACTGTTGTTTCCTCTTATACTCACGCTGTCAAAGTCGGAAAAGTTCCTGTCCTGATTGGCGAGAGAATTAACCCTACCGGCAAGTCAAAATTCAAACAGGCTCTTAGGGAAAATAATCTTGACTATATTTTGAACGAGGGAATCACTCAGCAGGAAGCCGGAGCGGATATTCTTGACGTCAATGTAGGTTTGCCCGAAATTGACGAGCCGGCAATGATGACAAGCGTTGTGACGGAATTGCAGGCAGTAAGCGATTTGCCGCTGCAAATTGACACGGTAGACCCTATCGCTATGGAAAAGGCTATGCGTATTTACAACGGCAAGCCTTTGGTTAATTCTGTCAACGGCAAGCCTGAAAGTATGTCGGCAGTCTTTCCGCTTGTGAAAAAATACGGCGGTGCGGTAATTGCCTTGACAATAGGAAAAAGCGGCATTCCCGAAACTGCGGAGGGCAGATATGAGATTGCAAAAAATATTGTCGAAGAGGCTGAGAAGTGGGGCATTGACCGCCGCAATATCATAGTTGACCCCCTTGCAATGACGATTTCTTCCGATACTAACAGTGCAAATGTAACTCTCGAAAGCATTAAGATAATTGAAGAAAGACTGGGCGTTCACACAAGCTTAGGTGTGTCAAATATTTCTTTCGGACTGCCCAACAGAGATTTTGTTACGTCAACATTTTTTGCCGTGGCACTTCAAAGCGGCTTAGACTGTGCGATTATGAATCCTTTTTCTTTTGAGATGATGAAAATATATCACAGTTTTAAAGCCTTAAAGGGTATGGACGAAAACTGTGCGGAATATATTGAGTATGCGTCTGCAATTACTCCTCAAAGCTCAACGGGAATTTCACAGACTGCCGTTTCTGCAAAAGGCAGCGGAATGTCTGCCGAAAACGAAGACCCTCTTAAATACGCAATCATTAAGGGCTTGAAAGAAAAATCCGGAATGATTGCGGCGGAGCTTGTTAAGCAGAATGACCCGTTAGACGTCATAAATAATCAAATCATTCCTGCTCTTAATACCGTGGGCAAAGGCTTTGAAGAAAAAACTGTTTTTCTTCCTCAGCTTTTGATGAGTGCGGACGCTGCAAAAGAGGCTTTCGAGTCCGTCAAAGCTGCGTTAAGTCAAACGGAACGCACAAGCAAGGGCAAAGTTATTTTGGCAACGGTTAAAGGCGATATTCACGACATAGGCAAAAACATAGTAAAAGTTCTTTTAAGCAACTACGGATTTGACGTAATCGACTTAGGAAAGGACGTGCCGCCCGAAGTGATTAGAGATTGTGCCGTTGAAAATAAAATACGCTTGGTTGGTCTGAGTGCCTTAATGACAACTACTGTTCCGGCTATGGAAGAAACAATTCGTTTGCTCAGAGAATCGGACATTGAAACAAAGGTTGTTGTAGGCGGAGCAGTTTTAACTCAAGAGTATGCCGACATGATAGGAGCAGACTATTATGCTAAGGACGCTATGGAAACAGTACGCTTTGCCGAATCGTTTTTTGCCGTATAATTGTAAAGTTTGACGCTGTCTTTAAGAAAAGGTGAGCTAATGGAAGAAAAGAATAGAAATAAAGAGATAAAAAAAGAGATTGAGAATAATATTGAAAATATTCCCAAAAGAGAGATATCTTCAAATAACCCAAACAAAAAAAATATATTGTTTAACACTGTCAAAAGCATGAAAAAAGAGCTTTTCACACTGTCGCTAATAGGACAAGCTTTAATTTTATTGATAATTGCGGTAACTATGGCGTTAGTTGAAACAAAAAGCGTTCCCGATGAATTGTCTTTAAAAGATTGGACTTCCGATTATATTTATTTTAAAAACGGCGTATGGTATGCGGACGAATCTGTTCTTCAAACTAAAGACACGGTTGATTTGATTTGCGGACCGTACGTACCTCTTGACAAAGGTTCTTATTTGGTTACGGTTGATTATGAATGTTCCGACTTTCAGTCTTGTTATGCGGTGGAAAGCGATTTTCTTGAAAGCGGTACGGGACGTCTTATCAAAGGCGCCGAACAAGCTGTTTTTCATGTGAATGTTAAGCATAATATTCTGGACTTTAAAATAATTTTTCGGTACAGCGGCAAGGGTTCTTTGAAAATTAAAAATGTAACAATTCGTGAGCATAATGCGGGGCTTGGCAGAACCTTTGTTTATTTAATGCTTATTTTTGCTTTGTTTGATATATATTATTTATTCTCAAGTAAAATCAAAGAAAACAAAACATTAATTTTATGTTTGCTGGGAATAGTCTTTCTATGTTCGATACCGCTTTTTACAGGCGGCATTGGCAAGGGGCATGACCTTTATTTTCATTCCAACAGAATAGAGGCTCTTGCGGAATCATTGAAATGCGGAGCTTTTCCGAACAGAGTTTCGGGCTTTTGGATGGACGGTTACGGATATCCCGCTTCGATTTATTACGGCGATATTCTGCTTTATGTTGCGGCAGTTCTTCGTTTAATGGGATTTACTGTTGTGACGGCTTATAAAGGCTATATATTATTTATTAATATATCGACTGTCTTTTTATGTTACTTTTGTTTTAACGGAATGTTCAGAGAGCGTTGGACAGCCTTACTTGCAACGCTTGTTTATTCAACCGCAACTTATCGTCTTGTAAATATTTACATTAGGTCAGCGGTGGGAGAATATACCGCAATGCTGTTTTTACCTCTTATTGCCTATGGTTTCTACTTGATTTATACGGGCGATATGACCAAAAGAAATGAATATCTCAAAAGTGCCACGCTGCTTGCACTTGGTATGAGCGGAGTAATCGGCTGTCATGTTTTAAGTACAGAAATGGTATGCTTTATTATTATTATTGCGTGTATTGTTCTTTTCAAGAGAACAATAAAGCCTCGTACAATTCGTGCGTTGGGAATAGCCGCTGCGGAAACTCTTTTGTTAAGTCTTTATTTTATAGTTCCATTTTTAGACTACTACACAAATGTTACAGTGTGGATTAATGAGATTATGGAAGAAGATGACCTTATTCAATGGCAGGGCTGTTCTTTGGCAGAGTATTTTGCAGTGTTCAGAGATGTTTTCAGTTCAAAAAGCGTTCACGCAAACAAGCGTCTTGCCTGCACACCTGGTTTTATTCTCATGGCGGCTCTGTTAATCGGAATATTTGTTCTGTTTTACAGAAAACGATTTAAAAATACAAAGGAACTTGCATTTTACACGGCAATGTCAATTTTTTCACTTTATACCGCATCGGATATTTTTCCGTGGGATACTCTTTCTGTTGACACGAGTTTCGGACATATGCTTTCGCAAGTCCAATTCCCATGGCGTTATGTTACTATGGCAATACTTTTCCTTACGTTTATGTTTGCATGGCTGTACAGATGTCTTTCCGAAAAGGACTTCGGAAGTATTGGTAAATATATACGCAGCGGAGCAGCTCTTGCGATAGTTATTGCATGCTTTTTCAGTTCGGCGTTTTTTGACGGAGCTTATTTGGACGACAGCACTTTCAGACATTGGCGTGACGGCGGAGATATTGACCCGTGGGCAGTCGGTTCGGGAGAGTATCTTCTTTCCGATTATTCCGACAACGTTCCCTGCAAATGCGTTGCAAAAAATCTTAAACAAGCATATGTTGTCGAACGAAAAAGCAATAAAACCGTTATTTATTGCGAAGGCTCAAATAAAAACGGCGCTGTTGAATTTCCCGTTTTTAATTACAAAGGTTATGTCGTTACAGACCATGACGGTAATTTGTTTGAAATTACCGACGGAGCAAACAACACTGTTAAAGTTAATATTCCCTCTAATTTCAAAGGAAAATTGACAGCCGAATTTAAAGAACCTGTTATTTGGCGAATATCCGAAATTATTTCATTAACGGCGTTTATTTCTTTGTTTGTTATCGCATTAAGACTAAACAAAAAAAGACTGTATTCTTTGCTGAAAACTTGACAAAGAGTTATAAAAGTGCTAAAATTCCTCTTATGTAACATAAGAGAAATTTGCAGCCTCATAAAATGCGGAATATTTGGGAAAGGAAAGATAATATATATTATGAAAGAACTGCAAAAAAATTATGACCCTACTCGGGTTGAAAGCGATATATATGAAAAATGGGAAAATGCCGGCTGTTTTCGTGGAACGGCTGACCCGAAAAAAAAGGCTTATTCCATAGCCATGCCGCCGCCGAATGTAACGGGACAGCTGCACATGGGGCATGCGGTGGACAATACTTGGCAGGATATTTTAATAAGATTTAAAAGAATGCAGGGATACTCCGCTTTGTGGATTCCCGGCACTGACCATGCCGCTATTGCCACAGAGGCTAAAATCGTTGAGGAAATGCGAAAAGAAGGTCTTTCAAAGGCTGACCTCGGACGCGATAAGTTTATGGAGCGCGCTTGGGCTTGGAAAGCTAAGTACGGCGGTACGATTGTAAAACAGCTTAGAAAACTCGGTTCTTCCTGCGACTGGGAAAGAGAACATTTTACAGTCTTATTTATCGCGGCAACCGTATGGTAAACTGGTGTACAAAATGCCGCACGTCTATATCAGACGCCGAAGTTGAATACGAACCTCAAGCCGGTCATTTCTGGCACATTCTATACAAAGTTAAGGAAACAGGAGAGTTTCTCGAAATTGCCACCACAAGACCCGAAACTATGCTCGGAGATACTGCCGTTGCCATTAACGCCGAAGACCCTCGTTATGCGCATTTGCACGGCTGTCATGTTATTTTGCCGATTGCCGAAAGAGAAATTCCTATCGTTTGCGATGAGCATGCAGACATGGAAAAGGGTACCGGCGTTGTAAAAATTACTCCTGCACATGACCCTAACGACTTTGAAGTAGGTCTTCGCCACAACTTGCCTATGATTCGCTGTTTTACTTACGACGGCTTTATGACAGGTGCGGACGATGTTGCAGAATACAACGAACTGAAAGAAAGCGGCAGACTTACGCAAGACGAACCCGAAGTTTACGACTGCGGAAAATATGCCGGCATGACTACCGAAGACGCTCGCAAAATTATTGTTGAAGATTTGCAGAACCAAGGCTTGCTCAAAGAAGTTGAAGACATCAGCCATGACGTCGGCACTTGTTACCGCTGTCATCAGACTATTGAACCTATGGTTTCAAAGCAATGGTTCGTAAAAATGAAAACTCTTGCAGAGCCTGCCGTACAAGCGGCTTTGGACGGAGAAATTAAATTTGTTCCCGAAAGATTTACAAAAAATTACCTTAACTGGATGAAAAATACTCGCGATTGGTGTATCTCCCGTCAGCTTTGGTGGGGTCATCGCATTCCTGCGTGGTACTGCGGCGACTGCGGCGAAACAAATGTTGCAAAACAAGCTCCTTGTACCTGTAAAAAGTGCGGCGGAAGCAATCTTTCACAAGACCCCGACTCGCTTGACACATGGTTTTCGTCCGCATTGTGGCCTTTTTCGATTTTAGGCTGGCCTGATAACACGGCGGAAGATTATAACTATTTCTACCCGACAAGCACTTTGGTTACAGGCTATGACATTATTGGATTCTGGGTAAGCCGAATGATTTTTTCGGGACTTGCTTATACCGGAAGTCTGCCGTTCTCAACAGTAGTAATTCACGGTATTGTGCGTGACAGTCAGGGACGCAAGATGTCAAAGTCGCTCGGCAACGGCATAGACCCCCTTAAAGTCATAGAAGAATACGGCGCGGACGCTCTCAGATTCATGCTTATTCAAGGCAGCTCGCCCGGAAACGATATGAGATACAGCGAAGAAAAAATTCTCGCTATGCGTAATTTCAACAATAAAATTTGGAATGCGTCGCGTTTCCTGCTTATGGGCATGACCATAGACAAAATCGAATTGCCCGAAAATCTTACTCTTGAAGATAAATGGATTCTCTCAAAGCTTAATCACCTTATTAGCGAAGTAACATATAATCTTGAAGCTTTTGACATGGGCGTTGCCGCTCAAAAAGTGTATGACTTTATCTGGGATTCGTTCTGCGACTGGTATATTGAGCTTGCAAAGAACAGATTTAACGGCAATGACTTAGACAAAAAACGTGACGTCGAAAATGTTCTCGCTTATGTTTTGACCGATATTTTAAAGCTGCTTCACCCGTTTATGCCGTTCATTACGGAAGAAATTTATCAGGCATTGCCGCATGAAGAGGGTTATTTGATGACTCAGAGCTGGCCTGTTTATTGTGAAGATTTGAACTTCCCGAAGGACGAAGAGAGAATGGAAAAAATTATGAATTTTGTCCGTGCTGTTCGCG
>CACWIU010000045.1 GCA_902761025.1 uncultured Ruminococcus sp.
TACTTTCCCGAATCTTGGCACTCACCCTGATTTTCTTGAGGATCTTGAAGCGGAAATTTCCGGTACAATCAACAAAGTAAATAACTCAAATGTTCAGAAAGATACTTCCGATAGTGACGTTGAAGAATATGAAGAAGATGATGACCCAGAGGAAGAAACGGAAACTAACGAGGCTTACAATGATGTAGAAAGTGAAGAGCATGACGAGAAAGTTGAAAGCCAATTTGATTATGCAGAGTCCGAAGATGAAGAAGAAACAAAAGCTAATATCAGCGAAGAGCCTAAGAAGACACCGGCTATTGATAAAGTGACTTTGTGTGCGGATGAGTTTTCAGTGGAGCCGGATGGTCAAGTAAAAGTAAGCTTTTATATTCCTGTTTCAGACAGTAAGTTGGTTATTGCATTTATAAATAGCGAGTTGTATCAGTGTACGGTTGAAGATAGTGGTCTTTGTGAGTTTTATTTCACTCCGGATGAAGACGCTAAAACTGAGAGTGTCAGGATCATGGATTCTAATGGAAAGAGCTATGGCGAACATAAGTTTAGTATTGTAAGAGGTCTTGAAGGCAACAGTGCGTTTGATGATTTTTAATGTTATTATTTAACAGCATGTTTTCCACCGCCGTATATCTTTTGATATTTGGCGGTGGGAGAATATTTTGTTTTCTTAATAATTAATAAGAGGTTAAATTATGGAAAAATTAGAAAAACCTAATGCCAAAAAAAAAGAAGAAAAAGACGTGCAGTATTCTTTACAGTCATCGGAAAAAAACGATTCGTCAATAGATTTGGCTGATGATTCTTTACAAAGTAACTTTCAGTATATAGAGAAGCTTCAAAAGTATTTTTCCAATATGATTGTAAGAAAGTCGGTTGCAAATTCTAAAGTTTTTGCTGCGTTAGGGTTGCCTTCGTATATTCGTGATTGGCTGGTAATGAAATTCTCTGATAAGAACGGAGTTTTAGACAGCAGTAAAGCAACACAGTATGTAAGCCGTATTATTCCGAACAAAGAGCAATGGAATAATATGATGATAGGTCTTTTTAAGGGTGAAACAAAGCGTTTTTTGACAAAGATTAAGATTTCTTTTGATACCAAAAACAGATTAGTACTTTTTGAACTTCCCGATTATGAAATACCGCGTCATAAAGGCGAGGCGATAGCCGATTGGAACGTAGTAGAAAAAAATAAAGATTATTTGCTCGTAAATAATGAGGTTTGGGGGATTGTGAGCATTTCTATCGAGAATATGGAGAAAAAGGGGAATGTGTTTAAACTTGTAGATTTTACTCCTTTCTGTCCGTATACTCTTAATTTAGATTACTACTGCAAGGCAAGAAGTTATTTTACAACTGAAGAATGGATAAATGTTTTGATTGGCGCAATGGATTATAATCCGGACGGATATTCGAGCAGTGAGGAGAAATGCGCATTTTTGAAGCGAATACTTCCATTTGTAGAAAAAAGGCTTAATTTGATTGAACTTGCTCCAAAAGAAACGGGTAAGTCCTATGTTTTTTCACAAATTAGCAAACACGGTTGGCTCGTAAGCGGAGGAAGTGTGACAAGAGCGAAGCTTTTTTATGATATAAATAAAAAAACCGACGGTCTTGTTTCGGAGTATGATTATATTGCTCTCGACGAAATACAAAGTATTTCTTTTGACAATACATTGGAAATGCAGGGCATTTTTAAAGGGTATCTGGAAAGCGGAGAATATCGTGTAGGAACGCATTACGGCACAGGTACGGCAGGCATGGTACTTCTTGGAAATATTGAAACATCGTCTATGGATGTTGAGAAGAATATGTTTGTAAAGCTTCCGTTAATTTTCAGGGAGTCGGCGCTTGTAGATAGATTTCACGGTTTTATTAAAGGTTGGGAAATACCTAAAATGCGTGAAGAGATGAAAGCTGATAACTGGGCATTAAATACCGAATATTTCAGCGAGATACTTCATTTGCTGAGAAACGAATCACGCTATCGCGCTGTTGTTGACGAACTGTTGATATTGCCAAAAAATGCAGCTACCCGTGATACGGAAGCTATCAAACGTCTTTGCGCAGCCTATTTAAAGTTATTGTTTCCACACGTTGTTTCTGCGAGTGACGTTGATAAAGAAGAGTTTTTTAAATATTGTTTAAAACCGAGTATGGAAATGAGAGGTATAATAAAAACACAGCTTGGACTGCTTGACCCCGGAGAGTTTGGCGGTACAGTTGTTCCAGATATAATGGTAAGGGATGTTAATAATGGGTTTTGAAATGAAGGAATATGTTCCTAAAATAGATCTTGAGTCTTTGTTTTGTTCCGCAAATCTTTATTATGCGTTGTTGGGCAGTGTTCATACAAAATCCGAAGACAAATATTTTCAAGAATTTGAAGTGAACTCTTGCGGAATTTTGTTTACGGGAAGAGTTGGAAGCGGAAAAAGAACAGCTGTAGAAGCTTTGGCAGGAACAGCAGGTAAGTCTGATTATCAATTATTTGAGTTTTCTGTAATGGAACTATTGGATTCGGATATATATGACAGCAGAAAAAACATTAAAGAATATTTTGAGTATTTGCGAGAAATAATTGAAATTGGAAAAGAACATGGGAAAGGTGTTTTTGTATTTTTAGATGATATTTGCCTTTTTGACGATGATGTCAAAGCGGGTATGTTCTTTTTTAAAAATTTAAAAAAATTATTAAACAACGTTAAAACACCTGTTATTGTTGTTTCGACATATGATGATGTGGCCGCAAACTTACCTGATTTTTATAGAATAGGTTTTCAGATTATAAATATAGATGAGGCTAACGAATATGACCGTGAGAATATGTTTAACAGTAGAATAAGCGACTATCTTAATGAAGATGTGTCTTGTGATTATCTTGTACAATCTACCAAAGGTTTTTCGAAAGGCGAGATTGAAACTTTGATTAATTTAATTTTCATGAGTATAATTGGTCAAAAGAAAGAAGATGAAGATATCGAAGATATTAGTGAGCTGATAAACAAAAAACTAATTGATTCCTATGTATCATTGATTGAGAAAAGCAGATATGTTCCTGCGCAGCCTGAGATTATAAGTGCCGCATATCCGTATCCGGTGGGTGGAGCTTTTGAAAATGGGAATATGGGAGCCGATGACAGTAGTTTAAAGACATCTAAAAACAATAGCGTTTTCAGTGAAGATTTATTAAGCGGAACCATGGATATAAATAAAATGGTAAGTGAAAGTAAAAAACCGGTTAATCCGTTGGAGTCATTAAAGCAAGCGCCTTTGGGAGAAATATAATCAAAAAAGTTTTTGTGATTGAAAATTTTGTGCAAAAAAGCAAAACAAATGTCCTTTTGTTTTTTTATGATGATTGACAAAAAAATAATTTAATGTTATAATGATAAATATTATTTTGGAATTTATAGGTTCAGAGGTACATCGCTAATGAAAATAAAAAGTGTAATTAGTAAAATAAAGAGTAACAAGATTGTTCGAGAGTCGATTGCCTTTGTAAATGCTATGGGGGAACGGTCGGTAGCGCCAAGTTCTGCCAGTATTGCATATTATTTGTTTATTTCAATAATACCTATTTTTATTTTGTTATGTTCGCAGCTTCCTTTGACAGGAATAACAAAATCGGAGCTTTCATCGGCAGTTACTAATTTATTGCCTCCGTCTATAAAAGTGTTGGTTTCGTCAATCATTACAGAAGCTTATTATTCTCGTGTAGGTGTTTTTTCGGTATCGATTATAATCCTGCTTTGGTCATCATCGAGAGGAGTTTTTGCTCTGATACGAGCGCTTGACATTGTGTACAGAGTTCATGAAAAAAGAAGATTTTGGGATATGCTTGCTTTCTCGCTTTTGTATACTGTTTGTATTATTGCTATGCTGAGTGCGTGGCTTGTTTTATCGACAAAAGAAAGTACGGCTGAGGATTTGATACGTGCGCTGATACCTTCAAAATTTATTTTTAAGCGTGTAATTCTTATTTTTAAGAACTTTTATGTTTTGTTTTCTGCTACTATGGTGTTTGCTTTGTTGTATAAAGTTGCTCCTTTTGGGAAAAGAAAGTTTATTCATCAGATTCCGGGAGCTGTATTTTCTGTTGCGGCAATTTCTCTCTTTTCTGTCTATTTTGCCAAATACAGCAGCGGAGCTAATATTTATAAATCATTTTACGGCAGTTTGACAACGATTACTATATTTTTGATTTGGATGTACTCTTGCATAAATATTATCTTGATAGGCGGAGTGATTAATTCGCACTATAAAGATAAAATTAGTTCGCTTTCAGATTTGATTTTAAATAAAATTCGTCTTAAGAAGTTTGTAAGAGAACAAAAACGCATAGTGCGTAAGAATAAAAAAATAAAAAAGCAAAAAAATTCAAACGGAGCAAATTGATTTAAGACTTTGCTCCGTTAAATATTATCAGTCAGCGAATGAACATAGCATCACCGAAGCTAAAAAAGCGGTATTTTTCCTGTACGGCGATTTTGTAAGCGTTCATAGTGTTTTCATAGCCGGCAAAAGCACTGACGAGCATAATAAGAGTGCTTTCAGGCAGATGAAAGTTTGTAATTAGACCGTCAAGAACTTTAAATTCATACGGCGGATAAATAAAGATATCCGTCCAACCTTCGCAGGCTTTTATTTCGCCATATTCTCCGGCAACTGACTCAAGAGTACGGCAGCTTGTCGTGCCAACGGAAATTACTCTTCCGCCGTTTTGTTTTGTCTTGTTGATTAGTTCGGCAGTAGCTTTAGGGATTTCGTAATGTTCGCTGTGCATTTTGTGTTGAGTTATGTCATCTACTTTTACGGGGCGAAACGTTCCCAAACCAACATGAAGAGTTACATAACCGATATTGATTCCCTTTTCACGGATTTTGTTAAGAAGTTCTTTAGTAAAGTGAAGTCCGGCAGTGGGAGCGGCCGCAGAGCCAAGCTCACGGCTGTAAACTGTCTGATAACGTTCTTTGTCGTCAAGTTTTTTTGTGATATAGGGGGGAAGCGGCATTTCTCCGAGTTTATCCAATGCTGCGAAGAAATTTTCCTGACAAAAAAACTCAACCAGTCTGTTGCCGTTATCAAGAACTTGAATAACCTTGCCTGTCATAATTCCGCTGCCAAAGGAAAACTCTGTATTTTCACGAGCTTTTTTGCCGGGACCTGCAAGACACTCCCATATGTTTTGCGAATGTTGAGTAAGCAAAAGAAATTCGACTTTTGCTCCCGTTTCTTTTTTTATGCCGTATATTCTGGCAGGAAGAACTCTCGAATCATTTAGAATTAAACAGTCCCCGTTGTTAAGTTCGTCAATGATATCGAAAAAATGCTTATGCTGAACATTTCCGGTTTTCTTGTCTAAGATTAATAAACGAGAAGTGTCACGCTGTTGAATAGGAGTTTGAGCAATTAACTCTTTGGGCAAGTCATAAAAATAATCGCTTGTTTTCATAAAAAAGCTTCTAATCCTTTCTTTAAAATATTTTCAGAATATTTTTAGAATAATTTTTAAATTTGATTTTTTTGAATTTATGAAAAAAAATTGACAAACATAACTAAATGGTGTTATATTATAAATTAGGGGTTTCTTTTTTTACTAAATTATTGAATTTAGTGACAGAAACGTATATAATAGTGTTATAGTTCGTGAAAGTTTGCGGTATCAATTTCTTATTTTACACATTTTATGAAGAATTGTCAACACAATTTGATTTTACGAACTAAAGAAAGGATTGATTATTGAAAATGAAACAGAAGCAGTACAAGGTAGGTATTATCGGAGCAACAGGAATGGTGGGTCAAAGATTTGCTACTCTGCTCGAAAATCACCCTTGGTTCAATGTTACCGTACTTGCAGCCAGTGCAAGAAGCGCGGGAAAGACATATAAAGAGGCAGCAGGCGGAAGATGGGCAATGACAACCCCGATGCCGGAGTCTATGGCTGATATGGTTATAATGGACGCAGCTGATGTAGAAGCTGTTGCTTCTAAGGTTGATTTTGTTTTTTGTGCAGTTGATATGAAAAAAGAAGAAATCAAAGCGCTTGAAGAAGCATATGCAAAAGCAGAATGCCCCGTAGTGTCTAATAACTCAGCCAATCGTTTTACACCCGACGTGCCTATGATTATACCAGAGATTAATGATGCACACCTTGAAATTATTGACTCTCAAAAGAAGCGTCTTGGTACTAAGAGAGGTTTTATTGCAGTTAAGTCTAATTGTTCGTTACAAAGTTATGTTCCGGCAGTTCATCCTCTTATGGATTTGGGAGTTACGAAAGTACTTGCTTGTACTTATCAGGCTATTTCCGGAGCAGGCAAGACTTTTGAGCGTTGGCCGGAAATGATTGACAACGTAATCCCATACATTGGCGGGGAAGAAGAGAAAAGCGAAAAAGAGCCGCTGAAAATTTGGGGTACTATTGAAGACGGTGAAATCAAGCCGGCTTCGGAACCTTCTATTACTGCTCAGTGCATAAGAGTACCCGTAAGCGACGGTCATACAGCCGCAGTGTTTGTATCGTTTGAGAAGAAAATTTCCATTGATGAAATAATCGAGCGTTGGAATAATTACAGCGGCGAACCTCAAAGATTAAATTTGCCGAGCGCTCCAAAGCAGTTCCTGCACTACTTTACCGAGAATGACAGACCGCAGATTAAGTCCGAAAGAAATCTTGAAAACGGAATGGCTGTATCTATCGGCAGATTAAGGGAAGACACACAGTATGACATTAAATTTGTTTGTATGTCGCATAATACTCTTAGAGGCGCAGCAGGCGGCGCGGTGCTTTTGGCAGAGCTTTTGGCAGCAAAAGGTTATATGGATTGATAAAGGCGATTTACTTGCTGTGTAAAAAATATTAATATCAAATTAATAATGTACAGTAAAGGGCAGCAAGTATTATTTTAGTATTTGCTGTCCTTTTTTAATGAGGTTAAAAACAGAAAATAATTCTTGAGAGGAAGAACTAAAGATGATAAATATTCTTATGTCGGGCTGCAATGGCAGAATGGGACAAGTTATCGTTTCTTTGGTAAAGGAGCGTGACGATGTAAAAATTGTTTGCGGCGTAGACACATACGATGGAATAAGCAATAATTTTCCGGTATACGCTGATTTTTCAAATGTAAGCGAAGAAGTGGACGTAATTATTGATTTTTCAAATCCGTCTGCATTAAGCGGTTTGCTGCAATATGCCTTAAAAAATAAAATTCCTGCTGTTTTATGTACAACAGGATATAATATAGAGCAGATTTCCGAAATAAATACGGCAGCGGAAAATATTGCGGTATTCCGTTCGGGAAATATGTCATTGGGAGTAAATTTGCTGATTGAAATTTCCAAAATGGCAGCAAAAGTGTTTGGCAGTGATTTTGATATTGAGATTGTAGAAAAGCACCATAATAAAAAAATAGACGCTCCGTCAGGCACAGCGTTAATGATTGCCGACGAAATTTCCGGCGTAACCGAATATGAGCCCGAATATGTATATGACAGGCACAGCGTTAGAAAGATGCGTGACAAAAAGGAAATAGGCATAAGCAGCGTAAGAGGCGGCACAATAGTTGGAGAACATGACGTAATTTTTGCCGGTGACAATGAGGTTCTCACAATTTCACATCAAGCTCAGTCAAGAAATCTGTTTGCGGTAGGCGCAATAAACGCAGCGGTTTTTGTTGCCGATAAAGCTGCCGGAAATTACAATATGTCAGATTTGCTCAAATCAAGATATTAAAGCTCTTTATAAAAAAGTTGACGGGTCAAGGTTAAAGCCTTTGAGGATTGTTGGGAAGTTTTTTGATACGGTGAATAAGGAAAGAAAATATTCGTTAAAGTTATGGATTGTAGCGAATAAAAAATTAAATTGCAATAAGACAAATACCTTGAATTAGAGGAGAGTTCTATGGATGATAACCGAATAAAAGGAAAAGGGAAAAAATTTCCATACAATAACCGTCAGCTTAGTTGGATGGACTTTAATATTAGAGTAATTGAAGAGGCATTTGAAAAGGAAAATCCCATAATGGAGAGGGTCAATTTTCTTGCGATTACCGCATCAAATTTAGATGAATTTATCATGGTGCGTGTGGCAGGTGTCATTGACCAAATTGAGCATGGCGTAAAGACGCCTGATTTGTCCGGATTAACGCCCAAGCAACAGTATACTCACCTTGTCGAAAAGATTCACGATTTTTCATATCGTCAGTATAGTTGTTTGAACCGCTCAATATTGCCTGTTCTAAAAAAGCATGACATATATTTTAAATCAGTAGAAGAGCTTGACGAAAAGCAGCTTTCGTTTATTGATTCCTATTTTGATAAAGTTATTTTTCCGGTGTTGACGCCAATGGCAGTAGACACCAGCCGACCGTTTCCCTTGCTTCTCAATAAAAGCTTGAACATAGCCGTTAGATTGACGAATGATAAGAACGAAAATTTCTTTGCAGTTATTCAAGTTCCGGCTGTATTGCCAAGATTTATTGAACTGCCAGCAAATGGCGAACGAGATTTTATTTTATTGGAAAATATTATTATTTCTCACCTTGCAGAATTATTTGAACTATTCCGCATAAAATCCAGCTGTCCTTTTCGTATTACTCGTAATTCCGATTTGGATATCGACGAAGATACCGACGATTTGCTTACTGAGATAGAAAAATCAATAAAAAAACGCAAAAGAGGAAAACCGATTCGCCTTGAAATTTTTGATAAATGCGATAAGCGTTTGAGAAAATTTCTCATTGAAATGTTGGGCGTAGATGAAAGTGAAATCTATGAATGTCATGGACCTTTGGATTTGACATTTCTTTCTAAATTTGCCAAAATATCGGGCTGCGAGGGACTTTGTTTCAAGCCGATAAAGCCCATTGACCCGCCAATAGATTTTTGGGGATATGACGATATTTTTCAGGCAATTCGTGAGAAAGATAGATTTGTACATCACCCTTACGAAAGCTTTGACTGTGTAGTTAAGTTTGTGCAGGACGCCGCAAAAGATGAAAAAGTTCTTGCCATAAAACAAACCTTGTATCGTGTAAGCGGAAACTCGCCGATAGTGGCGGCGCTTATAAAGGCAGCTGAAAACGGAAAGCAAGTAACCGTTTTGGTTGAACTTAAAGCGCGTTTTGACGAAGAAAACAATATACAATGGGCAAAGAAGCTTGAAAAAGCGGGCTGCCACGTTGTTTACGGACTCAGCGGACTAAAAACCCACTGCAAAATTTGCTTAATTGTCAGAAATGAAGAAGACGGTATTCGTCGGTATCTCCATATGGGAACCGGAAATTATAACGATATTACTGCGCGATTTTATACCGACATGGGTTTATTCACCTGTAAGGAAGAGTACGGAAAGGACGCCTCTTCATTATTCAACGTATTAACAGGTTATTCTCTTCCGCCTCAGTACAATAAATTCATCGTTGCTCCGAACGGTATGAGAAGATTTTTTGAAGATAAGATTCGCAAAGAAATTGAAAACGCCAAAAACGGACTTACGGCAGGCATTACAGTAAAAGTTAACTCGCTTGTAGATTCGTCTATTATTCAGCTTTTGTATGAAGCGTCTAAAGCGAATGTACCCGTTAGACTTATTATAAGAGGAATTTGCTGTTTGATTCCCAATATAGAAAAAACGAGCGAAAACATTATTGTACACAGCATAGTTGGGCAGTTTTTAGAGCATAGTCGAATGTTTTGTTTTGAAAATGGGGGAAAGCCTCAAATGTACTTAGGTTCGGCAGACTGGATGCCAAGAAATCTTGACCGCAGAGTAGAGCTTGTATTTCCGGTTGAAGATGAGGATATTCACAAACGGTGTAACGATATACTCGAATTAATGTGGAATGACGTTGTTAATACAAGAATACAGTTGCCTGATGCTACTTACGTTATGATTGACAGAAGAGGCAAAAGACATCTTAATTGTCAGACAGAATTTGCGCAGCTTGCAAAGCGAGAGCTTAAACAAAAGAAAGAGCTTTCGTCCAACGTAAAGGGCAATCAGAGCGATGAAAATACATAAGAAAGGTGACGGACAAATGAAAAGAATAGGCATTTTAACAAGCGGCGGAGATTGTCAGGGATTGAACGCAAGCATTAGAGGCGTTGCAAAGACACTCTACAATTATTACGGTGATGACGTTCAAATCATCGGAATTATTGACGGTTACAGAGGACTTATCTACGGCGAGTACAAAGAGCTGAAGAGGGAAGACCTTTCGGGCATTCTCACAATGGGCGGAACAATACTCGGCACTTCACGCCAGCCGTTTAAGCTCATGAGAGTAATTGACGAAAATTCAGTTGATAAAGTTGCCGCTATGAAAGAAAACTACAAAAAAATGAAGCTTGATTGTCTTGTAGTGCTTGGCGGAAACGGAACTCAAAAGACAGCCAACTTACTTTCCGAAGAGGGCTTAAATGTTGTATCGCTCCCCAAAACTATTGACAACGACTTGTGGGGAACAGATATGACGTTTGGTTTCCAGTCGGCGGTAGACATTGCAACGCACGTAATCGACTGTATTCACACGACAGCTACTTCACACGGACGAGTATTTATTGTAGAAGTAATGGGACATAAAGTAGGCTGGCTGACGTTGTACGCAGGAATAGCAGGCGGAGCAGACGTAATTCTTATTCCTGAAATTCCATACGATATAAATGTTGTAATCGACACAATTAAGAAAAGAACAGCAGAAGGCAAGAATTTCTCAATTTTGGCAGTTGCCGAAGGAGCAATATCTCAAGAAATAGCAGCACTTCCGAAGAAAAAGAAAAAGCAGGCAATCGCAGACTTGGCATATCCTTCAATTTCGTATAAAATTGCCGCTGAAGTTCAGCAAGCCACAGGACAAGAAACAAGAGTTACAGTTCCCGGACATTTCCAAAGAGGCGGCAGTCCGGACGCATACGACCGCTTTATATGCACACGTTTTGGCGTAGCAGCGGCTAATTTAATCATCAATAAAGACTACGGAAAAATGGTTGCCCTTAAAGGTCAGGAAATTATCTCAATACCGCTTTCCGAAATAGCCGGTAAGCTCAAAGAAGTTCCGGTTGACAGCCCTGTAATTCAAGCAGCCAAAGACCTCGGTATCAGCTTTGGTGTTTAAACACGTGAAGAAAGTTTGTTGTTTACAATAAATTTTTGCCCGACCGTGAAATTTATGTTTACGGGTAGTTTTTGAATAACTTTATTGTTGCAATGATATACGTAAAAGTTTTTGCCCCGCTTTTTTCAAAAAGCGGGCGGATTCCAAAGGCGGAGCATTTGGTGGGATTTTAAGGGCAAAGCCCTTAAATAAAAAAAAGACACGGTCAGAAAATCTGTGGAATCTCTGTATCGTGTCTTTTTTCGATTATAAATTTTGCCATTCTTTTATGTTCCGTCTGCGGAACGGGAACATTGGGGTATTTGGGTTTTTCAGGAAGATTTTGAAAGAAAAAGGTACGTTAAAAAATTTTGAATTATTTGACAGGAGTTTCCTCGGCAAGCAGATACATAAGTTGCTCTCACTAAATAAAGTTTCGGCTGTTAAGCGTCAGACTGTCCACACCCCCCATTCTATTGATTGTTGAACAATCCCCTTATTTAGTTTAAGTTTACTTGGCGATTCGTACTATAGCTTTACAGTAGCTAAGAGTACACGCAGGATAAAAGAAAACAAATGTTCTCAAGACGCAATAATAAAATCAGTTATAAAGTCGGCAATGATTACCTAAGCGTCCA
>CACWIU010000046.1 GCA_902761025.1 uncultured Ruminococcus sp.
AAAAAGACATTTCCTTTCTGTGAGGTTTTCAATATGTATTTGTTAGATTGAAAAATAATGATATAATTTTATAATTGATTTAACGGCTCTGTATAAGGCAAAATTGATATTTCGAGATTGCCGTTTTTTGTTCTGAGTTCGTCAATAAAAGCTTTTTCCTCTGCCGGGTCTTTCATTTGAATCTTAAACGAAAGCTTAAACATCGAACCCATGCCGGTAGTTTTTACTCCTTCGTTTTCCACACTTTTTAAATAATGACTGAAAGTATCGCCAAAAATATTAGTATACTCCAATGATTCCGGTATAGTAATTTTTAACATCTTGTCTTGAGAAAATTTCTTGTGTTCAAATATCGGCAAAGCAGACAGCACGAAAAAATACACAGCCATTCCAAGCAGGATTACAACACCGTAACCAACATAACCCATTCCAAAAGCAATGCCCGAACCCATTGCAATCAAAACAGTTACAATTTCATCCGAACTGCCCTGTGCAGAACGGAAGCGTATCAACCCAAACGCTCCGCCAATAGCTACTCCTGCTCCGATATTGCCATTTACAAATGTAATTACAGCCGCCACTATAAACGGAAGTATCGACGCTACTATGAAAAATCTTTTCTTTGAGCGTACTTTAAATGACATTAACCAAGCATATATAATGCCCGAAACAAGTGCCGCCGCACTCATTATAAAAAATTGTGATACCGTTACCGTTGAGCTGTATATTGAATCAAACATAATTAAAATTCCTTTCTGTTTACTCTATTTAAATTTGCTTTTTTGTATTTTTTGAAGTTGCTGTTTATATGCTTCGCCATATTTTGAAAAACTGCTTTTATATATTTTTCCTTCCGAAAGTATATCAGTAAGCCAAAGCGGAATGGCTTGCTGAACCTTTACTTCAAGTATTGTATACCCTTCGGGAAGTAAAGATATTCCTTCCATAGAATACTTTAAGCCAAGATAATCCGAACGATAACGGGGATTATGGTCTATGGTAAGCCTTAAATCTCCATTAGGCTGAAAATATGCCATTCTGTCATAAATAATTAAACAAGCCGGAACAAGTTCTTCGTAATAGTCCCGAAAAGTTGTAATTTCACGGTTGATTTGACCCCCGGCACAAATATCTCCTTCTTTTTCAAAAAACTTATTTACTGCCGGTATAGTGGACTGTACTCTCCTTTTATAAACGATTCCATATGCTTTTCTTTTTAACTCCAAAAACACCGGCGAGTCATCTGTTGCCAATCCGTAAGAACGCAGTCTTATTTTCTCCTTAAACATTGGTTTTTCTATTGACGTTCTTATAAGCCGATAAGTCGGAGTATCATAATAAAGCGATGCGATAGAAGTAAGCCCATACTGATCTAATTCCATATATCCTTTAATGCGTTCCTTGAAAAATTCAGTTTGAGCAGGGCTGAGCAAATATTTAAGCTCATAACGTTTCATTACAGCTATTGGTTTTGTTACTGCCGCCATATTTACTCCCCCCTTTACAATGAAACTTCCAGCGTAAATACTCCGTCGCTTACACGAGCAGTTATTCTGCCGTTGTGAGCTGTCACAATATCTTTTGCATATGCCAAACCAAGTCCGATAGCCGCCGTATTTTCCGCATTGCTCAAAACTGTAAATCTGTCAAAAATCTGCTCAATGTTTTCAGTTGGCAAGTCGGTATCATTAGTTTGTATCAGAAGTATTCTGTCTTTTTCTTTTTTGAGTGTGAAGTCGGCTTTTGTAAGAGAATATTTTACAGCGTTTTCCGCTATCTCGGACAGCAGTTTCTTAATTTTTTCCTCTTCCCCGTCAATTATCAGATTATCTTCTATTGACAAGTTAAGCTGTATTCCCTCTTCTTCAAAGCTCGCTTTTTTATAGTCCAATACTGAACTTAGCGTACTTGACAAATTCACCTTTGTGATAGTCATGTCTTTTTCTTCAAATATTGCAAGAGAACCTATTTCTTTTACAAGCGAAGTCATTTTTCTTACTTGACGGTTAATTGAGCGAATATAATCCGACGAACCGTTTTCTTTTTCAATAAGTTCTGTATTTGCATTGATAACAGTCAGCGGCATTTTAAAATCGCTTTCGATATTGGCTATAAACTGCTTTTGCTTTCGGTCAGCCTCTTCAAGCGGTCTGAAAAGCCTTCTGCCTACAATCCTCAAAATTATAAAGCTAACGGCAAGCCCTATAACCTCTCCAAATACCGAAATAATTAAAATACGATAAGACGGCAGCAACTCTCTCCCTTGGTCAATCACCGTTACATAAGTCTTTTTGTTATGCTTATACACTCTATAACGGTATGTTCCTTTTGTCCAGCCTATTTTTTCATTCATCAAACTTTTTGCCCACTCTTCAGCCTCTTTTTCATCTATAGCGGAAATATGAAAAGCAATTTTTTCAGCGTTCCCTTTTTTATCAAATGAGTACGTAAAAAACCTTACGGAATCATTCACTTCAGGAGAATCAGGTCCCATTGGTCCCATGCGTTTTGAATCATCATTTTGAAAAAATGAGTTTTGGTAATCGGCTTGGTCAGAACTTTCCGATTTAAAACTTTCGCCGTCATCAAATTTTTGCTCAACAGAAAAAACACCGTTTCTTTCGCTCAGACGCTTAGTAATTCTGTCTGCGTCTTCTCCTGCCATTGTAAAGTTAATTCCGTTTATTATTGAAAGCAGAACTGTAAGCAAAGCAAACACAGACAACATTGCATACCTTACAAATTTTTTTATTACTTCATTCATTTTCATTCACCAACCTATATCCTTCGCTTATTACATATTTTATACGACAACTCTTCTTTTGACGAACAAATTTATTGTTTAAAGAGTTGATGTAGGAACTTACCTTTCCGGCTTCAAATGTCTTTCCGGCTGAAAGCGTTTTCAATATATTTATTTCTTCATTCGTAAAGCGAATCCCGTCTGTAGACTTAAATTTACTTATAATAATTTCAATGTCAAAAAAACACAGCTTTTCTTTTGAGTGCTTCTTCTCTATTATTTCTTTAATTTTTTCTTTAAGCTCGTCAGGGTAAAACGGAAGCTTCATATACGAATTGGCAAGAATATCGCTAAGCAAAACTCCCGATGTAACGTCATTATTAAGAAGTACGATTACAGGTATGCCGTCTTCATTCAGCATTTTGACAATTTGGCTGCCGTCTACCCTTGGCAAACTCATATTAAGAATTACAATATCAAATTTATGCTTTGCAAGCTGCATTACTGCCTGTGCGCCGTCAAAAGCTGTCACAACCTCGCCAAAGCTATATTCCAATATTTTTTTATATGAACCCAACATATCTCTGTCGGAATCCGCAAGCAAAATTTTCATCTTTTTATCCCCCTCGCTTTTCCTGTACCCAATTATATTTCTATAACATTGAAGAAAAATTGAACAAAATTAAAAACAAACTAAAAATATATCGGACTTAAAAAAAAACGTCTGAATTTTTTATTTTATAGATTAAAATAGGTTGATATTTTTATAAATTAATCATATAATTAGTATGTTGGACTTAAATTTCAAAAACATTTATTCTATATTAAAGAAAGGTCTGAGTATTATGAATACAAAGGCGCAAAGCTTTTTGAAAAGCTTAAAAGGAAAAAAAATCGCCCTTTGCGGTATCGGAAGAAGTCATCTTCCGCTTGTCAGCCTATTTACAAAATACGGCGCTGCCGTAACAGCTTGTGACAAGCGAACAGAAGAACAGCTCGGCGATATGGCTGTTGAGGCAACAAATGCCGGCGCCGTTCTCCGATTGGGAGAAAATTATTTGGATAATTTGGACGCAGATATTGTGTTCCGCACACCCGGAATGCGTTACTATATGGAAGAACTTACTCTTCTAAGAGAAAAAGGCGTTACGGTTACATCGGAAATGGAAGTATTTTTCGACTTGTGTCCCTGCAAAATCATTGCTGTAACGGGAAGCGACGGAAAAACAACAACTACTACAGTAATTTCCGAAATGCTGAAAGCAGAGGGAAAAAATGTTCATTTGGGCGGAAATATCGGTAAACCGCTGCTCCCCGAAATCGAAACCATAAGCGAAGAGGATTACGCCGTTGTGGAATTGTCAAGTTTTCAGCTTATTTCTATGCGTCAAAGTCCAGATGTCGCCGTTGTTACAAACCTTGCTCCGAATCATCTCGACGTACATAAAGATATGCAGGAATACATTGACGCAAAGAAAAATATAGTTCTTCATCAAAACGCTTTCTCAAAAGCCGTTCTCAATCTTGACAACGACATTTCAAACTCTTTTTCAAAAGATGTTAGGGGTGTTCTTTACAAGTTTTCACGAAGACAACAAGTTTCAAACGGCGCATATATGAAAGAAAACGGTGACATTGTTTTTTGCGAAAACGGCAATGAAACTTTTATAATGAACCGTTCAGATATAAAAATCCCCGGTTTGCATAATGTGGAAAATTATTTGGCTGCTATCTCCGCAGTTTGGGGAGATGTTTCTGTTGACAGTATCGTAAAAACAGCTAAAAACTTTGGCGGAGTTGCTCACCGCAACGAATTTGTCAGAGAACTTAACGGCGTAAAATATTACAACGATTCAATAGCCTCAAGCCCCACAAGAACTGCATTGGGAACTTTGTCACTCTATGATGAGAAAATAATTGTTATTTTGGGCGGCTATGACAAACATCTTGATTATACAGATTTAGGTAAACTTATTGTCAAAAAAGTAAAGACAGCTATTATAATGGGTGCGACAGGTCCTAAGATTGAACAAGCAATTCTTTCGGCAGATGAATACAGCAAAGAAAATCCCCGAATTATTAAAGTAAATAACATGGAAGAGGCTGTACAGGCTGCTTTTGAATCGGCTCAAAGCGGAGATATCGTTTCTATGTCCCCCGCAAGCGCAAGCTTTGACTTATACAAAAACTTTGAAGAACGAGGGGAACATTTCAAGAGCTTAGTCAACAAGCTTTGATTTTGATTTTAATTTTAAATTTCAATTTGAATTGAAATGGAGAGATTTCTAATGATTGAATTGCTCAAAAAACTCTGTACCGCAAAAGGTGTTTCAGGGTATGAAGATAACATCGCCGCAATACTCAAAGACGAAATTTCAAAATATGCCGATGAAGTTTTCATTGACAAAAATAACAATGTCATTGCAAAAGTAGGCAACACCGAAGAACACAACATAATGATAGACGCTCATCTTGATGAAATCGGTTTTATTGTTACATATATTGATAACAACGGCTTTTTGAAAGTAAGTCCCTGCGGCGGTATGGATTATAGAGTTGTACAAAATTCACGGTTTAAAATAATTACAGACACCCAAGAAATTACTGCCGTTGCTTGCTGCATGCCCCCTCATTTATCAGACGGCGGAGAAGACAAAGCTCCTTCTCCCGACAGCATTTACCTTGATACGGGACTTTCTGCCGACAAAGTAAAACAGCTTGTAAACATCGGTGATGTCGCTGCTTATGATATAACCCCCATGATTCTTTTAAATCAGCGGTTTTCATGCTGTTCAACCGACAACAGGGCAAGCTGTGCTTTACTGCTGCGTGTGGCAGAATTAATTAAAGAAAATCCTGTAAATACGGGAATAACTTTTACATTCACATCTCAGGAAGAAACTTACGGCAAAGGAGCTATGACAGCCGCCTATACAGTTTATCCGGACGAGGCTATTGCCGTTGACGTCAGCTTTGCAGTACAGAACGGCGTTTCTCCAACCGAAAGCGGAGCTTTGGGTAAAGGAGCTATGGTTTGTATATCTCCCGTACTTTCCGGAAAAATGTCGCATCGTTTAATAAAACTCGCAAAAGAAAACAACTTGCCTTATCAAGTTGAAGTAACAGGCGGATTGACAGGAACAAACGGCGATAAAATTTCTGTTACCCGAAGCGGTATCCCAACCGCAGTTGTTTCAATACCTCAGAGAAATATGCACACAGGAGCCGAAATTGTAAGCCTTGACGACATAGAAAACACAGCTCTGCTCTTATACGAATACGTAAGAACAGCGTACTGACAGGTGATAAATATGGATATGAATTTACTAAAAAAGCTTTGTTTAACGAACGGTGTGTCATCGGGCGAAGCGGAAATCAGAAATATTATTATTTCGGAAATTGACGGCTATGCAGATGAAATGGCAGTAGATAAGTGCGGTAATTTAATTGTATTTAAAAAAGGCAAAAACAGAGCTAAAAATAAACTTCTCATTTCTTCTCATATGGACGAAGTGGGTTTTATTGTTAAATCAATTAACAGCGACGGAACATTAAATATCGATGAAGTCGGAGGAATTGACAGAAGAGTTGTTTCGGGCAAAAGCGTTAAACTTTGCTCCTCAAATCTAAAAGGCGTATTTGGAATAAAACCGATTCATCTTTCGGAAGGCAGCAGCAAAAATGAAATTCCAAAACTTTCTTCAATGTACATCGATATCGGAGCAAAAGATAAAAACGATGCCGAAAACAATATTCAACTCGGAGATTTGGTTGCTTTTGAGAGTTTTTATGAGGAAACCGAACAGGCTATTATTACTAAAGCTCTTGATGACAGAGCCGGCTGTTTAGTGCTTATTGAGCTTATAAAGAGCGAACTGCCTTACGATATGTATTTTTCTTTTGTAGTGCAAGAGGAAGTCGGACTTCGTGGAGCAAAAGCTGCCGCTTATTCTGTTGACCCTGATTTTGCTATTGTGGTTGAAACTACCACAGCCGCAGATATTCCGGGAATTGACGAAAGCAAACAGGTTTGCCAATTAGGCGAAGGGGCAGTTATTTCCTTTATGGATAAAAGAACAATTTATGATAAAACTCTTTACAAAGAGGCTTTTCTTGCCGCTGAGCGTGCCGGCGTAAAAGCTCAGGCAAAGTCAGCGGTTGCAGGCGGAAACGATTCAGGCGTAATAAGCACGTCGAAAAACGGCGTGAGAACTATTGCTGTTTCACTGCCTTGCCGTTATTTACACGCTCCTCATACGCAAGCATACAAAGAAGACTTGAATGCCGTTCACAAAACTGTGTGGGAATTAGCGGCTAAAATTGCGGGCGGAAATATATAATTATGATTTTCATTAATGATTTTAGCAGAAAATTTGAAATTGACCTTTACAGACTTTGCGAATGTTCTCCTTACGGAGCAAGAATTATATCATATCACATGGCTTATCACGGTCAAAAATACAATTTTCTCGATTTTTGGATTCAACGCGATGAAAACGGCACTCCCACATGTGCTTTTTGCCGTTATTATTCAACTCTTATCATTTGCGGAACTGCATCAGACATTTCGGAGATTGAGTCCTTTATATCTATGCTCATGCCGGCAGATATTTTGTGTAACAAAAATCTTTCCATAAAAAACTTCTCAAATGCCCCTGTCGGAGAAGTCATGATATGTACTCAGCTTAATAGTGTTCAGCCTTTTAAAGAAAATGATTTTTCTATAAAAAAAGTAAGCAGCGATATGCGAAGCTTACAAAAGGTTTATGATATTTTGCACAATCAAGCCGATTTTGCAGAAGTACTGCCTGAATTTGAAGAGTATTTTCTCGACATATCTCACAGAATACGTCATGGAACATCAAAAATATACGTAATAAAAGATGCCTTTGAGAACTACGTTTCAACAGCCGCAATAATAGCCGTTAGCAGAAAATCGGCGGTAATTGGAAGTGTCGCAACATTAGCCGATTTCAGAAACAGAGGATTTGCAACAGCTCTCGTACACTATGCAACGGCTGAAGAACTTAAAAATGGAAGAACGGTTTATCTTCACCGCAAAAACAACATTACAATATATGAAAAACTCGGTTTTTCAAAAACAGAAATATAATTTACCAAAACGGCAGCATCTCACAATATGCAATTTCAGCAAATGTGAGACGCTGCCGATTTTTTAACAATTCACAACTCAGAAATAAATTTATTCTTCGTCTTCCTGCAACATCTTTTTATAACATTCCAATTCCTGACTTTTATAATATTTTTTTATAAGACCATAAAACTCCTTATATTCTTCGGGCATATCTTGCTCGCAAGTATCTATTGAAAAAATCTTACCTTGACTTTTATAAAGCTGATACTTTTCCATAGCATTATAAATAAACACCATATCCCCCAACCCTGCGTCATTATCCTTATAATCCCTATCAAGTATTTTAGCCCATGCCAAATGGTCTTCTAAAGAATACCCGTCTGTTATGCAGCCTTTTTTGATATAAGGATAAATCTTATATATATTCGGGTTATCTTCATCGTTCAACAAAAGAATTGAGCCGTCGACATTCGTTTTTTCGGACATTGAAAAAAAGTTTTCAATTTTAACGCCATTACAGACAAGTGCTTTTACTCCGCATTTCTCAACAGAAGCATAAATCGTTTCAACAATCAGATTATTAAATTTTTCATTTCTAAAGTTGAAGTCAATACAAACAGCAGTTTCCGATACCGTTTTTTTATTCTTAGCACATACTTGAACAATAAACGAGAGAAAATTATACATTATATCGTAACAAATAAAATACAACAATTCGTTCTCAACGCCTTGAATATCAAAAACTATACAGTCATCTCCTACTGAAAATCGCTTCCACATTGCTTTTATTACATCATCACTCATATAATACGCCTCTTGAAAAAATAAATCTTAAATACATATGATTTGCCAAAAGCAGTACAAAAAATTTAATATTTTTGCACTGCTCCAAAATTAATAAATAACTATAATACCGCCTGCCGGTACTTTGCCGTTGATTTTACCGCCGGATACCGTAAATTCTTCGGACGTTACCTTGTCGTTATACGTACCGTCAGCCAAAACGGACTCTGCTCCGTTAAGCTCGTAGTCGCTGCTGCCAACATTGATAATTACAGCACCCTTATCTCCTCTTTCAATCATCAGCACATTTTTCTCTTCATCAGGATTGGTAAGATTTTCGCCCAGTCCTGCCATATCGTTGCGGAAATGATTCAAAGCCTTGACATTGGGACTTTTGTAAGCGTCCGAACCTGCGTCGCCGATTACATTTTCTCCCCATGGGTCATCGCTTGTATTTCCCATAGGTCTGCTAAAGAAAAGAGGTGCTCCGCCGCTTCTTGCCGCAATGATAGCCCAGCCAATCTCTACATCGGCTTCCGTCATGTTTTTCCATGAAGATTCGCCCTCATTACAGTAATTGTCATGCGATTCAACCCAAGTAACAAGTTTTGACGGGTCAACCTGATTTGCCATATACGGTTCAACAGCCGTAACGCTTACAGTACCGTCTACTGCCTGTTTCATTGTGTTTCCATAAGTAGACGCCGTAACATTTATAAAGTTTGCGTAATCCGCAAGTCTGTCCGACTCTCCCTGCAAAATTTCGCCATACTGGAACTCTGCCCCGTTTTGAATAATATTAGGCCAAAAATCAGACGCAAAAGCCGCATCGTCATCGGGCAATTCAATATGTTTTGCCGCATCATAACGGAAACCCGAAGCTCCGTCGGCAACGCATTGTTTCAAATAGTTCAACAAATACTGCTGTACTTCCGGAGCCTGCGTATTTAAGTCCTTTAAACCTAAAAGGTCATTCTGAGTTACTTGTTTTCTGCTGGCATAGCTTGAAATTTCCCCTCTGTTATGGAAAGGCTGTTCGCACAAAGCTAAAATATTGTCGGAAATTTCAGACTCGTCACTTGTAGTATGATTAAGCGGAACATCAACGATAATTTTAATACCTACTTTTTTAGCCTCTTCACAAAGTGACTTAAATTCTTCTTCCGAGCCAAGCTGATAATTTCCAATTACATAATCGGTCGGCTGATAGTGATAATACCATTTTCCGTTATCCTCACTGTAAATTTTACGTCCTGCCGATTCGCCAACCACACACTCGTTTATTGGAGAAGTCTGGACAGAAGTATAACCTGCGTCCTTTATATCTTGAAGATTAGCCTTAATTGTTTCAAAATTCCAACAAAAAGCATGAAGAATTGCTCCGTAGTTCATCGCCACAGTTCCGTCATCTTTTAACTGGTAACTATAATCGGCTTCATCAGCGGAAGTACCGGTTGTTGTTGACGATTCTGTACTTGAAGAAGTTGTCAACGATGTTTCTGAGGACGATGTACTTGAAGAAGATGTCGCTGCGGAAGATGTCGACGGTGCAGACGATACAGTCGGCTGCTCATAGTAACCTTCAGGTTCAACTGCAATACCCGGCGGCGTTGCGTTACAAGCCGTCAAAGTAATCGATGAAGCAAGAATTAATGACATAAAAATACTTACAATTTTTTTGTTCATACTTACACACCTCTGAATTTAATTTTCTGATTTATCATTATAATCATCAAAATAAACAATTTGTTCCGATGAATAATAGTCGTAATCTTGGTCAATCTTTTTATCATAGGGCAATTTCGCATATACTTCCGCAACTTTGTCACGCATCCACAATGACGGAGTTACTCTAATCGAAAAGCCGCAGCCGTCACTCATTGCCCACTCAAAAGGTTTTGCCTGAGGCAAGCCGTATACGGACAGTAACGTCATTATCACACCGCCGTGAGTTACTATTACACAATTAGTCGTGCCTGTTTTTATTAATCCGTCAACAATATTTTGAAAAACATTGCATACTCTTCGGGTAAATTCGGCACTGCTTTCACCTTTAGGCGGTTTAACAGAAGTATCGCCGGCAAGCCATTTCTTGAAGTCTTCGTTAGATGACAAGCTTTCAGCCGTTCTCCCTTCCCACTCGCCAAAGCTGCATTCTCTAAGTTCATTTATAACAATAGGCTTTATTGCCGGATATAAAATTTCGCAGGTTTGCAGACAGCGTTTGAGCGGACTTGTAAATACAACGGGGGTTCCGGGATATTCAAATTCGCTGTCCAACTTTTTCAGTTCCGACATTCCCTCGCTGCTAAGGCTGACATCTTTTGTTCCCACATATTCGCCTTTTATCGTTTCTTCGCACGCTCCGTGTCTTATAAAATGTATTTGATATGATTTCATTGATAAAATTCCTTATTAAAGTATTTACAAATTGTAACAAAAATGTTATAATATTGTCATAATTGATTTGCCTTTATTTCTTATTAGAAAGGACTGATATAATGAACAAAGATTTTTCAAGAATACTGACACTTCTGCGTGAAGAAAGAGGACTAAGCCAAAAGAAAGCCGCTTCTGACTTAGGTATATCGCAGCCTCTTCTATCTCATTATGAAAATGGTCTTCGAGAATGCAGCCTTGACTTCGTAATAAAAGTAGCCGATTATTACGAAGTTACATGCGACTATTTGTTAGGAAGAACAAATGTCAAAGCAGGCGGACAAATTGTTATTTCGGATATTCCTCAAGACGATGAAAGTATTCAATCTTTTTCGGAAAAAAAGTCTAATATGATAACTGTCTTGAACAAGAAAATAATTTTTAACTCATTAAACATAATTTTTGACATACTTGAAAAAATAAACCACAAAGGTTTAACAAGCGAATGTTCAAAATATTTAATGTCGGCGGCTTACTCTATATTCAGGCTTCTCTATTCTTCTAATCCGCATAATTCTCAAAATATGTTTTCAGTTTCTATGAAAGATAGGAATGAAAACGTTTTTTATACTGCCAATCGTCACAAAAAAAACAAAACTCCTTGACCTTTCCCCTGATATAATCGAAGAGCAATATTCAACTCTATCCAGCTCGCTTTTTAATCTTATTCAAAATACGGAAAAACATATAAACAATCCGCTTTGTTAGCTACGCCAAAAGCCGGCAACACATAAAACTGTGTTGCTTGCTTTTTTATTCTTCTTTATTCTTCAACGGATTCTTCGTCATCAGTGTCTTCTTGCTTGTCCGTATCGGAATTTCTTTTGTTACGCTCGTCTTCTTCACGCTTTTTAGCTTCTTTTTCAGAGCCAAGACTAACTTTAATCTCCAACGATGAGCCATACTCAAGCTTATCTCCGGCAGAATGAGCGTCATAACCTATTACCAAACCTTTTTTTATCGTATCACTGTAAGTAAAAGTCTGAGTAGTAACAAAACTTTCGTCACCTAAAAGCTGAGCCACTTGGTCAACCGTCTTACCCTCTATTTTCGGCAGCTCCCTCATCTTTGCGCCCTTGCTTACCGTTATATAAAGGGAGTAACCCTGAGTTTCTTCGGAATAAGCCTCGGGAAACTGAGAAGCAATATAACCTTCCGGAACTTCATCGCTGAATTCCTCTTCAACAGCTTTCAAAAGCTGATAATCTACGCTTTTATCTGCTTCGGCAACAGCCTCTTCATATTTTACTCCCACTAAATTAGGTACTGTTACAGTTTCGCCCGTGATACCCTCGCCGTCAGAATCGGAAGAAGCATTTTCGGGAGCAAATAACGCTGCGAACGGATTGCCTTGAAGCCAGTATGTGCCTATGATAACAAAAAGAACCAACGATATTATACAAGAAACAACACCGTAAACACGTGTGGGTCTTTTTTTCTTCTTCTTCTTTTCGGGAATATCATCGTTGTATTCATCGTCTTCTTCATCAGTACGTGAAATTTCTTCTCTGATATCTTTTACAGTGGGAGCTGCAAAAAGCTGTCCTCTAAGCTCGTCAAAGCTTTGTACGCGTTCGTCCTGCTCGACGTGAAGTCCGCTCGCTAAAGCTGTTTTCACATGAGGCGGCAACTGTTTATCAATTTTGGAATCTATCAGCAAACGCTTATCTTTTGCGCGGATTTCGGCGCTTGCCGGCACGCTGCCCGTCAAAGCAAAGAAAAGCGAAGCCGTAAATCCGTACACATCGGTACTTTCGTTCAAAGAAGCATCTTTGTCATACTGCTCGGGAGCAGAACAGCCGGTAATAAGCATAGAGCGAAGTCTTCCGCCAACCTTACGCATATCGGGTATCGAACAGTTAAGAAGTTTAAGCGTTCCGTCAGACGTTACCCTAATATTATTGGGGCCGACGCCATAATGAGAAATTCCGTTTTTGTGCATTGTTTCCAATGTGGACAACAAGGGCATAAACATTGGTCTTGCCGTGTCCCAGTCAAGCGTACCGCCATTTCTCTTGACATATTCGGTAAACGAAATAACATCTTCTTTTTCTTCAATGACATATGCGGTATTATTTTCTCTTATAATATCAAGAACTTTAGGTACAGCCGAGCAATCGCTCAATCTTACCAACGTGCGGTTATACTCTAAGAATTTACCGAGAAGAGCTTTGTAAGTTCCCGCTTTTTCGGAGCTTATTTTCAGTTTATTGCTTGCTTTTCCTCTCGCACAATATCCGTTTGGAAGAAATTCACGAATAACAACAGGACGTTTATTTTGAAAATCATATCCCAAATATCGTGTACTCTCGTTATTGACCGAAAGCTTTTTTCCAACAAAATACTTGTCCTCTTGCAGTACTGCTCCAAGAGGCAGGAAAGGAAGACTTTGAACAGAATTCTGGTCAAAGCCGCAGTGTGGGCATACTGCCGCTTCATCATCAATCGATTTTACACAACCAAAACAAATTTTAGACATTTCATCCACTCCATAAAACTTTATATAAAACTTTATAAATTAAAATAAATTAAATCAGCCAATTTACAAAAAAATCCACTACCAACAACTTCCGAGAACAGCAAAGCTTGTCAAAGTTTTTTTTTGTCCAGCTTTTTTCAAAAAAGTTGGCAACTCAAGGGCAACGCACTTAACAATATATATTTTTCAAGTTGTGGATAGTGAAAAACAGACGCTACTTTAGAAAAGTATATCACAAATTGCTATATAAATACAATATCATAACCATTAAAAAAAATTACAGTTTTGTAATGTACAAACACTCAGCCCAAATAAAAATATAAGAAGCTCCCGTATAACAGAAGCTTCTTTATTATTATTATTTAAAATTTAAATTTTAAAAATTCGCTCTTTTATAATGCCGAATATCCAAAGCTGTTGACAAGAGCTTCAATTTTTTCGCCTTTCTCGCAGAAAGGACAATGATTAGGCTTATAACTCTGGTAATCTCCAAGGTCGTTAGGGTCAAAAATAGAGTTAACCGGATATCCTTCGCATTCGTCAACCGTCGCAAAAATAGCAGCTACTCCAACAACCGTTCCACCGTAATAATTTATGGCGTCCATTGCAGCCATAGCGCTCTTTCCTGTTGTCACAGACGCCGCAAGCACAAGCACATTCTTTCCCGAAACCATCGGCACAAGATTATCTCTGAACATTATCTGACCGCCTGAAATAAACTCCGGAGATATTACATAAATAGTCTGATGCGCATTCATATTGATATAATTATCCTGAGTAAGCTCGTCCGCAATACATGTTCCCACAACTTCCATGCCGTCTATACACAATATTGTATCTACAATAGTGTGAGCTCTGTAATAACTTACCAATTCACGGGCAACTGCTTTTGATTCGGACAAACGCATTTTTTGAATTGTTACATCAACAAAGTAATTGGTGTGACTGTGCATAGTTGCAAAATGTCCCTTTCTCACCCGAAGAAACACATGCCTGTTTTTAGTTGCAATTTTATATTCTTTCAACACATTTCACCTCTGATTAGTAAAAAATTATATACACTCTAATTATATTACAACATTTTCTGAAATAAATCAAGTCTTTTATATATCTGTGAACAAATTTTTTGGAAAATCTCCCAAAAATTTTACTCTATATTCATTGAAAATAAGAAAATTATGTAGTATAATAAGCTTTAGTTATAAAAAAGGAGGCTATTATGGCTAATATATATGATGATGTGGTTGAAGTAGCCCGCAGAACAATGGTTCTTTTCTTTGTGGTGGATACTTCCGGAAGTATGGACGGCGCAAAAATAGGTACTCTAAATCAGGCAATCGAAGACGTTATTCCAGAAATTAGAGATATATCCTCAAATAATGCAGACGCTGAAATTAAAATTGCTGTTCTTGAATTTTCTAACGGCGCAAAATGGATTACCAATGCTCCCGTTTCTGCGTCCGAGTTCGAATGGCAATATCTAAACGCTGTCGGATTGACCGACTTCGGAGCAGCCTGCTCTCAATTAGACGAAAAATTATCTAGAAATTCATTCATGAACGATATTACAGGCTCTTTTGCTCCTGCGATTTTTCTTTTGTCGGACGGAGCTCCAACCGATAATTACAAAGAAAAACTTGAAAAACTTAAAAATAATAACTGGTTCAAAAAAGCCATTAAGGTCGCTGTTGCAATCGGCGAAGACGCCAACAAAAATATATTATCGGAATTTACCGACAATATGGAAGCGGTATTGTCTGTTCACAATCCCGAAGCGCTGAAAAAAATGATTCGGTTCGTTTCTGTTACATCTTCGCAAATAGGCTCAAAAAGCTCCGCTGTTGGCAAAGGAAAAGTTGACGAAATAAAATCAAAGCAAGACGAATTTATTGACCAAGTCAGCGTTGCTTACTCTAACGGCGATTTTGACGACGAATATATTCAGTGGTGATTTATTTATGAAATACAAAGCTTATAACTTCACAGTCGTTGGCGCAAGTCACAAAAAAATGAAAAAACCTTGTCAAGATGCTTCTGTCAGCCTTAACAAAGAGGACTATATACTTACTGCCGTTTGTGACGGTCACGGAGGAAATGATTATTTTCGCTCCGACAGGGGCAGCGAGTTTGCTGTTCAAGCTGTTAAAAAATGTATGAGTGACAGAGATATTCTGCCCATGCTCTCTTTTTATGCCGATGATAAAGAACGTGTGAATGAAATGCTCGTTCAGCTTGAAAAAAGCATAATTTCCACATGGAACGATTTAGTGGAAAGCGATTACCGCGAAGACCCTTTTACTATGGACGAATTGGAAAACGTTCACCCTCAAATTCGTTTTCACTACGCAATAGGCGAGGGAATCGAATACGCTTACGGAACTACCATGTTGGTAAACGTCATTACCGATGAATTTTGGTTCGGGATTCACATCGGCGACGGCGAATGCGTTACCGTTGACCATTCGGGACAATTTTCTCACCCAATACCTCACGATGACAACTGCGTTTATAATTACACGACTTCAATATGCGACCGCACGGCTATATACAATATGAGACATCACTTCAGTAAAGAATTGCCAAAAGCTCTCTTTATCGCAAGTGACGGAGTTGACAACTGCTTCGCAAATAATGATAAACTGCATGACTTTTATTCTATGATTATCAACTCGTTTGACAGCATGGACGAAAGTTTCGCTATACTTGAACTTCTTGACTATCTTCCCAAAATGTCGCAAAAAGGCAGCGGCGATGACATTTCATTAGGAATTATATTAAGAAAATAGTATATTAAAAAAATAAAAAGTAAAAAATTATACCGTACAAAATAAATAAACATTTTGTACGGTATCGTTTTAATGGTGCGGATAACAGGACTTGAACCTGCATGAAATTGCTTTCACATGGACCTGAACCATGCGCGTCTGCCAATTCCGCCATATCCGCATATTATTTTCATGTTCTACTCACAAGCTTTAACTCCGTCATTATATCATGGTTTTGTGTATTTGTCAATACTTTTTTTAAATACCAATATACAAATCAAAATTAATTTACAATTTATTTCCTTGCGTTTTTGGAAAAATAATAGTATAATAAGACAAGATGAGTACTATTCTTTTTTTGAAATTAATACGTTAACGCAAAGGAAGATGTTTCAATGAATGATGATTTACAGTTAAATAATAACGAAAAAACAGATATTCCCGATACGGCGGATTCTGCTTTGCCGGATTTGCCGGAAACTCCGAATAATAATTTTAATTTAAATTTAAAAAAATCGGAGTCTGAGCCGGATTCGGATTTATTAGATTTAAAAGAAACAAAACAACCGCCTGTTCAACAAAACGTTTCTTTCAACAACCCCGGAAATACTTCCGGTTTCACAGGAAATCCTCAAAATCCTTTTAAATCTCAAAGACCGCCTTGCTATCCTCCTCAAAATAATATGCGTTACGCTCCTGCTGCTGCGCAGCCATATTATCCGCCCTATTATTACCGCCCCGACCCAAAAGAACTGGAACGAATGGACGTTGCTCAATGTGCTTCTTCAACCGGCAAAATAACAATTATTTTGCTTGTGGTAATGACGGCTATTGCGATACTCATTGAAGTTGTTGCAGCTTTTTGCGGACTTGTTGAAAAAGTCCCCGACGTCAGCGACCCGTATGTCGGTTTCTCGCCTATGGGATTCTATCTCTACGAAGGTCTTGCCTCTTTAGCAGGTATTTTTATTCCGTCATTTATAATTCTTAAATCTTCAAAAAGAACTTTGTCCGATACTTTACCGTTTAAACCTATTAAAGGCAAAGACTTGCTCGCAGTAGTTATGGCAGGCATTTCGCTTTGCATGGTGGCTCAAATCGTTGCGGTTCTGATACAAATCAATTTTAATCTGTTCGGAATTGATATTTACAAGGGCTTGGATACAAAATCAGGCACCGGCATATTTGACTTGATTATGAGTACAATCTGCACAGCCGTAATTCCGGCTCTTGTTGAGGAATTTGCATATCGGGGTCTTGTTTTGTCAATCCTGAGAAAACACGGCGATATGTTCGCTGTTGTAGGAAGTGCCTTTCTGTTCGGTATGCTTCACGGAAATTTCGCTCAAATTCCCTTTGCGTTTGTAGTGGGATTAATACTTGCTTATGTAAGAATTAAAACAGAATCCATGCTCCCGGGAATTTTGATTCATTTCGGCAATAATTTTTATGCGGTTACTGCAACTATACTTTCCGAAAGACTTCCCGAAGAGTACGGCAATGCAATAGAGGGCGTGTTAATAATACTACTCGTTGTAATAGGTTTTGCGTCAATTTATTACCTTACTAAAAATAAAAAAGAACTTTTTGATATCAGCCCCGAAAAAACTCTTCTCACGTTTGGCGAAAAAATTAAGGTATTCTTTTCTGCCGGAACAGTCATTGCCTGCATTGTTATTTTATCGCTGATGTCTATCGCAGTTTATGCGGTTAGCAAATAATATGCTCCGGTTTGCAAACCAACAGGAAAGATACGAGTTTTTTATGAAAATTGCGATAGAACAGGCAAAAATTGCCGCTTCTATCGGCGAAGTTCCTGTCGGAGCAGTAATTGTAAAGGATAATGATATTATTGCAACAGCCTTTAACAGGCGTGAAACGGGGAAAAACGCTTTATATCATGCCGAAACAGATGTTATTGACAAAGCCTGTCAAATTCTCGGCGGCTGGCGTCTTTGGCAATGCGAACTTTTTGTAACGCTTGAACCTTGTCCGATGTGTACCGGAGCTATCATAAACGCTCGTATTCCGAAAGTCATTTTTGGAGCTTATGACTTTAAAGCCGGCTCGTGCGGCAGCATAGTTAATTTATTTGAATTTCCCTACAATCACAAGGCTGAACTTGTAGGCGGTATTCTTGAGAGCGAATGCGCGGCTCTGCTCTCGGATTTTTTTAAAGACTTGCGTCTAAAACGAAAAAAACAGTGAGAAAACCTTGCGAAACTACTTTTTACGTGCTATAATAACTAACAGTGCTATAAGCGCATTGTTAGTTATTATTTTTTTAGAACAGGAGATTTGATAATGGATATAAAAGAAGAATCTTTGCAGCTTCATTATGACTGGAAAGGAAAAATTGAAGTTGTTACACGCTGCGATGTGAGCGACAAACACGGTCTTTCCACCGCTTATACTCCCGGAGTTGCCCAGCCGTGTCTTGAAATTCAAAAAGATGTTAATAAAAGCTACGATTTAACTCGCAGACATAATCTCGTTGCCGTTGTAACCGATGGCACAGCCGTACTCGGTCTTGGCGATATCGGTCCCGAAGCCGGTATGCCTGTTATGGAAGGCAAGTGCGCTTTGTTTAAGGCTTTTGGCAATGTTGACGCTTTTCCGATTTGTATTAAATCAAAAGACGTTGACGAGATTGTCAACACTGTATACATGATTTCCGGCAGTTTCGGCGGTATCAATTTAGAGGACATTTCCGCTCCACGCTGCTTTGAAATAGAAGAAAAACTTAAAGCAAAATGCGACATTCCTGTCTTTCATGATGACCAGCACGGAACCGCTGTCGTTGTTGGCGCGGCTTTAATAAATGCTTTGAAAATAGTTAAGAAAAATATAGGCGATATTAAGATTGTTGTCAACGGCGCAGGCGCTGCCGGAGTTGCTATAACTAAACATCTTATTAATATGGGAGCTGACGCTTCTAAAGTCATGATGGTTGACAGAGCAGGCATTATTTGCGAAGGCAATCCTAATCTTAATCCTGTAAAACAGGAAATAGCTAAAATTACTAACCGTGAAAAATTGACAGGCTCGCTTGCCGATGCTGTGAGAAACGCCGATATGTTCCTCGGAGTTTCTGCTCCTAATGTACTTACGGAAGAAATGGTTAAAACTATGAATCCGGACGCAATAGTTTTCGCTATGTCAAACCCCGTTCCCGAAATTATGCCCGACAAAGCCTTGGCTGCCGGAGCGGCAGTTGTAGGAACAGGACGCTCCGATTTCCCGAACCAAATTAATAACGTTATTGCTTTCCCGGGAATTTTCAGAGGCGCTTTGGACTGCCGCGCTTCCGTTATCAATGAAGAAATGAAACTTGCCGCTTCTTATGCCATTGCCGGACTTGTATCCGACGAAGAACTTTCGCCCGAATATATTTTGCCTGCCGCTTTCGATGAGAGAATAGCTTCTACCGTTGCAAACGCTGTTATTGAGGCTGCAAATAAAACAGGCGTTGCAAGACTATAAATAATTCTTATTCAAATTAATTATTAATAAAAAAGGACTGCCTTTTCGACAGTCCTTTTTATTTTTATTAATTACTCCACTGAATTTTATCTGTAAATACTTTTGACTTTACAAAAAGCACGTCTTTAAATTCAGCTCTTAATTTTTCGCAAAGAGGTTCGATAACAACATCTTCCGATTTGTAATGACCTAATATATAAACCGATAGTCCGTTTGCATTTGCTTCTAAAATTTCATGATGTTTCATTTCGCCCGTAACAAATGCGTCACATTTTGATTTGATTGCGGCGTTTATTTCGCTGCCGCCTGCTCCCGA
>CACWIU010000047.1 GCA_902761025.1 uncultured Ruminococcus sp.
GTCTGATGTTTAAAGGGATTGACGATACCGCCGCAAATTATGCCGCCGTACTTAACGGCATTGCAACATCTTTAAGTGACGAAATTAAAATATACAGTATGGTCATACCAAATCATACGGAATTTATCTTCGGAGATGATTTCAGCAAATATACTAACTCCCAACGGCAAAATCTCAATAAAATTTCACTTGCTTTAATGGATAAAATCACAAACGCAAACCCATATGAAATATTGAATCAGCACAGCGGCGAATATATCTATTACCGCACCGACGAGGGCGTAACGTCATTGGGAGCATATTATCTGTATCGTGCGTTCGCTCAAACTGCCGGAATATCTTCGGACGAGCTTTATTCTCTTGAAACTCTTTCGGAAAACAAGGGCAGTGCCGGACGCTTTGAGGGCAGTTTTATAAAAGCAACTGTTGACACCTATTTGCAGCCGCACGGCAATCAGGTTCTTTTTGAAAATGCCGACATAGTGGAATTTTTTCGTCCTGCCGTTGATTACAGCTGTTATTCGGTAAACCCTAAAACAGACGAAGGACAGGAAACTAATATTTTCTCTACCGAAAATGCAAAAGGAAATCCGCTTAGCGTATTTCCTGCAAATAATGCCCCTATGCTCCGTATTTACCGCTCCGGAGAAACCGACGATACAAATTTGCTTATTGTTAAAGATTATATTGCCGAACCGCTTATAGGGTATCTTATACCGCATTACAGCGAAATTCACGTTGCAGACGCACAACTATATAAAGAAAATTTAAGCGAATACATACTTAAACATGAAATTACACAAATCTTGATTGTAAATGGAATTTCAAATGCAAACAATTCGCTTTATTGCCAGAGATTGAGGGATTTATTTGACAGCAGCGTATCAGGGTGAACAGTACAGAAATAATAATTACTTAGGAGGCGGCAGCATGCTTGGCAAAAAACTTGATGTCAAAGTCGTGTCGGCTATACCTTATGCCGGACTTTACAACGCCTATTATATGATGGGTAATCACCGAAAAAACGTTTATCTTCTTTCAAAAGATAAGCCTTGCGATTACGTTCGCTGTACGGTTATCGCAATAGCTCAAAGCCGCAACGCCGTACAGACAAAGCTTATTGTCGCTCCCGAAGGACAAGTTTACTATGAACCTTTGATAAAAAAACGTCTTAAACGGCTTAGAAACTTTCGCTTGGGGCGGCTTAGCTGCCTTTACGAAAAATCCTGCGGAGCAATCGTATTTTATCGGGCGGACGATGAAGATAAAGTTCTTTTGGTAAAAAATAAAAACGGCAGATATTGGTCGTTCCCAAAAGGTCATGTGGAACTTGGCGAAAACGAAAAGCAAACTGCTATTCGCGAGATAAAAGAAGAAACCGACTTGGACGTCAAACTTCACCCCGGCTTTCGTGAAACAAGCGATTACTGTCCTTTCGGAAAAGTGCGGAAAAGAGTAGTTTTCTTTTTGGCGGAGGCTCTTTCCGACGATGTGCATATTCAGGAAAGCGAAATTGATTATTTTATTTGGGTATCATTTGCTCAGGCAAAAGAAATGTGCTGCTACGAAAATGACCTCAGAGTAATTGATAAGGCTGAGCGTTACCTTGGCGGCTATACTACAAAACATTAGGCGGTTGTGACATATGGAAAATATTTCTCCCAAAGAACTTGCCGATTTGGCAGTAAAAGCACTGAAAAAACAATATCCGGACGCAGTATGCTCATTAGTTTATACAGACCCTTTTCAGCTTCTTGTCGCAACACGTCTGGCGGCTCAATGCACAGACGCTCGCGTAAACATGGTAACTCCCGCATTATTCGAACATTTTCCCTCAGCTGAGGATTTTGCAAAAGCCGATGTGTCAGACGTAGAAGATTATATCAAAAGCTGCGGACTTTACAAAACAAAAGCACGGGATATTGTAAAAATGGCTCAACAGTTATGCGACAATTTTAACGGCGAAGTGCCGGCGACCATAGAAAAACTTACAACTCTTTCCGGAGTAGGCAGAAAAACTGCTAATTTAATCGTCGGCGATATTTTTAAAAAACCTGCCGTAGTAGTGGACACGCATTGTATCAGAATTACGTCAAGGCTTGGTTTTCACGATATAAAAGACGCCGCAAAAATAGAAACTTTGTTAAGGAATCTTCTTGACCCCTCAGAATCGAATGATTTCTGTCACCGTCTTGTGCTGCACGGCAGAGCAGTCTGCAAGGCAAGAAAACCCGAATGCGGCAGCTGCTGCATGAAAGATTTTTGTAAATACGCAGCCCCTGCCGACAGCAGCGAAGCCGATTAAAGTTTTTTGTCCAACTTTTTTCAAAAAAGTTGGTAGATTATTAAATGCAAAGCCCTTAATAAAATATTAATATAAAAAATTCAAGCCGCGAAATTATTATTCATTTGGCGGCTTGAGTTATGCTTTTTTTATTGGGTGTCGTATAACCGTTTTTAATTTTTCGGGTGCAACTTTTCTTGCATCGCTCAGATATATTTCATGGTGCAGACGTTTTTCCGTAATATCAAGAGCGTATCCCTGACTTTCCATATACTCGTGCATAAGAGCGACGGAAACAGGCTCGTCATCATACGAACCCATATGAACGCACTGAACGCACAAACCCTCGTCATATGTCAAAAACTCAACTTTTGAAAAATCCGTTTTCTTTTTTCTTGAAGCCTCTTGAACTGCCCATTCAAAATCCGATTCCGTTACAAAATCAGGCAATCGAATTACAGAAATCCACTTAAAATTTTCCTTGTGAGCATAGTCAACGCCATTAACTCCGTCCTGCCACCAAAAGCCCTCAAGCGGCGGCACAACAAAATCAAAGTAACCTTTCATTTGATAACTGCCATTTTTGCTCATTTTTATAGTATATGCCACTCCGTACAAAAGTTCAATCGACTTTTTATATTCGCCGTCCTCAGCATTTGGGTCGCCCTGTCCCCTAACGGCTATATAATTCATTTTGGGAACAGTAACGATACTTTGCTTATTTTTAGGCGAATAAAATTCTTTATATTCTTTTTTATAATCAAAAGCCGTTTGTAATTCACTCCCATTTATATCTAAAAATAAATACAAAAATCCCCTCGGCACACCGTGACGAGGGGAATCATTGGCAGGGGCAGAAGGACTCGAACCCTCGGCACGCGGTTTTGGAGACCGCTGCTCTACCAACTGAGCTATACCCCTATATGACAAAATCAAATTGCTTGATTATTATATCAATAAATCCTGAAATTGTCAAGGGCTTTTTTAGATTTTTTTAATCTTCCGCTTTATTTTTGGGTTCTAAATTGTGCATTTCTCCGTCGAGTGCCGCCGTACAAACATCGCCTGCAATAATTCTGCCCTCATACACAATAAGATTGAGCAAAAAATCGCTGTCTTGTTCATGGTAAGTATAACGAGTACATTCCGCTCCCCTATAATTCGTTAAATCCGTTCCCGAGAGTTTTTGAAGTTCGTTATAGTTCAAATAAACATCGCTAAATTCCATAGGGATACGAATATTTTCACTTTCTTCTTCCGAGGAAGCAACAGTATAACCAAGCTGTTCCAAAAAGTTAACCCTTTGCATTGCAGTTTCACCGATGTTGTCAACACCTAAATAAGTATCGGGCGGCGAAGCCGTATGAAACGTACTGCCAATCATCAGCAAAAATATACACGACATTAAAAATATTGCAAATATTGTTAAAACAATACTTTTTCGTACGGACGACGTAAAATTTAATTTTAACATCAACTTCATCTCCGCTCTTTTTCTTTCTGATGACATTATATTTTTTAAAAATAAACATTATTACCCGATTGTAAAAATTTTTTTCTTATGGTATACTATCTTTGACTTTTAACAAATTTTTGAAAGGGGCGGCACATATTGAAATCTAAAAACTCCGCTGAACAAAACCGAATCACCATTTTAGATGAAATCCGAGGACTAAGCATTATTATGGTTGTTTTATATCATTTTCTTTTTTCTGCCGGAGAAGTTTTTGACAATGACACAGCCGCCCGGCTTCTTAGACAACTTATGCCGATTGAGCCTCTTATTGCAAGTCCGTTTGTATTTATTTCGGGAATTTGCACACGTTTAAGCCGCTCAAATTTAAAAAGAGGAATTACGCTTTTAGTAATTGCCTTGGGAATTAATATAATCACACAGTTTTTCTTTCCGGAATTTGCCATTCGTTTTGGCGTAATGAATCTTCTCAGCGTGAGCATGATTATTTATGATACAGGCGAAAAATTATTAAAAAAAAGAAAATCCAAAAAAAAGAAATCCCGAAGAAAAAAACTTTTTTCAAAAAAGAAACTGCAAAAACTAAAACCCTATATTGCGTTTACAGTCTTTATTATAATTTTTGCGTTAACATGGGGATTAAATTACCGCTATATAGGGATATTCGGACTAAAACTTTTTTCATTGCCGGAAAAATTGTTTAAGTCAAAGTATTTGTTTCCGTTGGGGTTCAGGAACAGGACATTTTATTCGTCTGATTATTTTCCGATTTTTCCATGGCTGTTTTTATTTTTAGGCGGCTCATCATTTGCGGAATGTTTCAGCAACCGAAAATTGCCCAAATCGTTTTACACTGTGCATTCTCAATCACTTTCATCAGTGGGAAAAAACACTTTGGTTATTTATCTTCTTCATCAGCCAATTATATTTGGATTGCTCTATTTAATAAATCGGATTAAGTTTTAACGTAAAAAAGACTGCCGTCATTTAAGACGGCAGTCTTTTAAAATTAACATCATGACACTGTAAAATTATTCTGCGAGGCAAGTTCAATGATTTTTTCAACGGTAAATCCCGTAACTGCCGCAATGTTTTCTTTGGTTAATACGCCTAATTTTAACAAATTGACAGCCGTTTGAATTTTGCCCTCTTTTATGCCCTCACGTTTGCCTTCTTCAAGAGCGTCCGCCCTAACGTCCTGTTCCAACTGAGCCAATGCTCTTTCTTCGTTATACTCTGTGATACACATTCTCTCCACCTCCGCTTTATTCTTCATCAAAAACGGCTTAATCAGCGAATCATCACTTAATTCATAAATCGCTTTGTTAATCGAACTTCTCAAACTTTCTTTGTCCTTTCGACTGCTTTTTTGTTGATTGGAGCGAACTCTGTCAACAAACCATGCGTATTCTTCAAGCGGTTTGCAAGCTCCCATAAGTTCACGGTTATGACCGTAGTTTATATTTATCATGGTTACAGTTACTTCAATATCCGAGTTTGAATCCGGCGGAAACGAATCGCTAAGTTTTAAAATCAACGTATCGTCTTTTTGCGGCATTCCGTTATAAAAGCATACGCATTTCGGAACGGGTGCTTTTTGCTGTTTGTAACTAAACCTGTGATAATCGTCGCTTTCAATGTAGTTACTGTACACCATTCCTGCATATATCAAAAAACGCATTGGCATATTTGGATTGTACGTTGACTGTTGCTCGTAAAAACTCATGGTATTATCCACAAGAAAAGACACATCGTTTTTCATGCTCATATACACTGCGTCTTCTATTGTCGTAAGCTGTATGTCTTCTGCATTTTCATATGAAGTTTTATTAATAGCATTATATAAACTTAACGTCCATTCCTTATTATCGGGATTTCCAAAAATGAATTTGAAAAGTCTGTCTTTGTAGTTTTTATTTGTTCCGTTTGAATTTTCCAAAATCGAACACTCCCCCATTTTTATTTTATCATATAACAATCAAAATATCAATAAGATAATTTATAAAATTTTTGAATTTTATTTTTTAAAACTATTGAAATTTATACAATTCTTATGTATAATCTAAAATATAATGTGGATTGATGTCTGGTACATCATGTGTTTTCATATTTTATGTATTTAGATACAAAATTATTATTTAGGAGGCGTAACTATGAACAAAAATCTTATTAGCATTATTATGGCTGGTCTTTTAACCGTATCTTCAGCGGCATTGAGTGCGGCAGCAGCCGATGTTGAAACCGAATCATCTACGGGGTCAAAAGGCACATTCTTCTTTGATACGGGTGATTGGAACTCAACAAGGCTCCTGTTCTTCATTTGGGACGCAACAACAAGCACAAACAAGTACGCAACTAAAGATGGTTGGACTGACCAAAATCCTTGGGGTTCACGCAAAAGACTCAGCGGCACATTGAGAGAAGAACTCAGCGGCAAGGACGACAACACCGGCAATGTATTCGAGTCTTATGAAGTTGAACTTGAGCCCAATCATGAATATTATGTGATCTTTTATGATCCCGACCATGGTCAAACATATGATTGCTGTCTTTCAGATGAAGCTTTTGGTGACACAGCCTATCTGACGGGTTTTACTCTTCAATCTCCTTCAGACAGTAATCTAGAACCCTTAGAGGCTGAATTTAGAAACAGCGGGCTTGGACAAAGACTTCGTCTTACTTCATACGGTACAATCGTGGGCAAAACTCTTCCCCAAGGCATAAACAAGGCTCGTGAGGTTTCTTCTTTTGTTTTGAAATATCTTGGCAAAAAGAACATAAACTCTGAAGATGTTGTAACAACAGATATTTTAGACGAAGCTTACGCTTCGTTTGGAGTAACTGCTGACGAGGTTTGGGAAGATTACAAAAAATTACCTACCGATAAGGAATACGCACAAACTTTCGAAAGTTATAAAGATAACTATAACGAAGCAGAAGCTAAAAAGTTAATCAGACCGACTGTTGTTGATTCCGATTCCGATTCGGATATATCAAGCAGTTATACATCGTCAAGCTCAACATCTTCTCAACACACTACAAACCGCACATCGTCAAGCGTAACATCTTCTAAAAACGGCACAACAAGCACAACCGGAAAAACAACGAGTGACCAAAAATCAACCGATAAGTCAACTGACACTTCGTCAAAAAATAATTCGTCTGTTAACAGCGTAACTTCGCCCAAAACAGGAGGAACAACTTCTTTGTTTGGTGCATCTCTTGTTTTGCTGAGCAGTACCGCTGCAATGATGTTGCTCGGCAAGCGTAAAGAAGACTAACAATTTATTCCTCTTTATTATTCTGATATGCAGAAGATTATCTTCTGCATATTCTTTTTTTATTTTTTAACCCAAATTGTGCAAGACACGCTTGTTAAATCATTGCGGATATGCTATAATAAATCCGTAATTATTCCAAAACAAGGAGCAGAAAAAATATGAAATTAGGTATAGTAGGCTTGCCCAATGTCGGCAAGAGTACGCTTTTTAACGCTATTACAAACGCAGGGGCTCAAAGCGCAAATTATCCGTTCTGTACTATCGAGCCTAATGTCGGTGTTGTTGCAGTTCCCGACAAGCGTCTTGACAAACTTGCAGAAATGTATAATCCCGACAAATACACGCCGGCAACAATAGAATTTGTTGACATCGCCGGACTTGTCAAAGGCGCGTCCAAAGGCGAGGGATTGGGCAACAAATTCCTCTCAAATATTAGAGAATGCGACGCAGTTGTCCATGTTGTACGCTGCTTTGAAAACGATGATATCATTCATGTTGACGGAAGTGTTGACCCCCAAAGAGATATTGAAACTATCAACCTTGAACTTATTTTGTCCGATATTGAAATTATCGACAGACGAATAGACAAAGCCATGAAAATGGTCAAAGCGGACAAAAAATTTCAAGCGGAAGTCGATTTCTTCAAGCGTGTTAAGGCAACACTCGAAGAGGGCAAGGCTGCCCGCTGCGTAGAGTGTACCGATGAAGAAAAGGCTTTGCTCTCCGAAGTCGCTTTGCTCACAAACAAGCCCGTTATTTATGCCGCAAACATGAGCGAAGATGATTTTACAAACGGACTGGAAAACAACAGCGGATTTAATGCCGTAAAAGCTCTTGCAGAAAGCGAGGGAGCAGGCGTTCTTCCTATTTGCGCTCAGATTGAAGCCGATATTGTTGAAATGGACAAGGAAGAAAAAGAACTGTTTTTAAGTGATATGGGTCTTGAAGAATCAGGTCTTGACCGTTTAATCAGAGAATGTTACTCATTGTTAGGCTTGATTTCATATCTTACAGCCGGAAAACCCGAAGTCCGCGCATGGACAATTAAAAACGGCACAAAAGCTCCTCAGGCTGCCGGCAAAATCCACAGCGATTTTGAAAGAGGATTTATTCGTGCGGAAGTTATTCATTATGATGATTTAATTGCTTGCGGCTCCATGACTGCCGCAAAAGAAAAAGGACTTGTTCGCAGTGAGGGTAAAGATTACGTTATGAAAGACGGCGATATTGTTCTTTTCAGATTCAATGTGTAATTTAAAAATGGAAAGACTTGATAAAATCCTCTCTTCTCAGGGAGTTTGCTCCCGCAAAGAAATAAAGGAACTTTTAAAAAACAAAAAAATTAAAATAAACGGAGCTTTCGCCGCAAAAAGCGACATGAAAATCAATCCCGAACATGATATAATAGAAATTGACGGCGTTGTTCTGCCTTACAGAAAGTTTCTATATATAATGATGAACAAACCCTCAGGCGTTCTCAGCGCAAGCAGAGATAAAAATACTCCCACTGTGATTGATTTGATTCCCGACAATCTCCGCCGCCGAAACCTTTTTCCTGCCGGACGGCTCGACAAGGATACGACAGGCTTGCTTATTATCACCGATGACGGCAACTTCGCCCATGATATGCTTTCGCCTAAAAAGCACGTCTACAAATTGTACGAGGCTGAGCTTGACGGTGATTTTAACGACGCAAAAAAGAATATTTTGGAAAGCGGTATTACACTTTCAGACGGCACAGTTTTTAAACCGGCTAAAATTCATTCCGATTTTAACAATAATCCCCGCATAGTTCACATTGAAATTTGTGAAGGAAAATTTCATCAGGTAAAAAGAATGTTTGAATATGTCGGACTTTCGGTTATAAATTTAAAAAGACTGCGTATAGGAATGCTGAATCTTGACAAAAATTTAGCCCCCGGAGAATGTCGTTTGTTGACCGATGAAGAACTAACTTTAATTTTTAATGGTCATAGTGACTAAAATTTCGTTGGTTTTTTATACTTTTGGAAATATTACATAAAGTATAAACAAAATCTTTAGTGAAAAAATTAATGGTAAATTCCCCGAAAATCTGCTATATTAGTATATGTAATTTGAAAGTTGGTTTGCTGTGTTTTTTTACGCGGCAATATATAGGAGGTTATTTTTTATGGCAAATGTTTCTTTACAGCACATTTACAAAATCTATGACGGCGGTGTTGTTGCTGTTACAGACTTTAACTTGGAAATTGCTGACAAGGAGTTTATTATTCTTGTTGGACCTTCCGGTTGCGGTAAGTCTACAACTCTTCGTATGATTGCCGGTCTTGAAGATATCAGCAAGGGCGAACTTTACATAGGTGATGTGCTTGCAAATGACGTTGCTCCGAAAGACAGAGATATCGCCATGGTTTTCCAGAACTATGCTCTTTATCCGCATATGACGGTTTATGACAACATGGCGTTCGGTCTGAAGCTCAGAAAGACACCGCAGGACGAAATGAAAAGACGCGTTGAAGAGGCTGCAAGAATCCTTGGTATTGATCATCTTCTTGACCGTAAGCCAAAGGCTCTCTCCGGTGGTCAAAGACAGCGTGTTGCTTTGGGACGTGCTATTGTCCGTGACCCGAAGGTATTCTTGCTTGACGAGCCGCTCTCCAACTTGGACGCAAAACTCCGTGCTCAGATGAGAACCGAAATCTCCAAGCTTCATAAAAGACTTGGTACTACATTCATCTACGTAACCCATGACCAGACAGAGGCTATGACAATGGGTACTCGTATCGTTATCATGAAAGACGGATTTATTCAGCAGGTTGATACTCCTCAGCATCTTTACGACTTGCCTTGCAATGAGTTCGTTGCAGGCTTTATCGGCTCTCCGCAAATGAACTTTGCAGACGGCAGAATCACTCAGGTAGGCGAAAATTATTACCTTGAGTTCGGTCGTTATCAGCTTTTGCTCCCCGAGTCAAAGAACTTGGACTATCAGCTTGAAGACTATGTTGACACAGACGTTACATTCGGTATTCGTCCCGAGCATATTTATGATGACCCCGAGTTTGTTAATATGCATCCCGAAGGTGTTCTTGAAGCTAACGTAGAAGTTACAGAGTTAATGGGCGCTGAAATTTATCTTTATGTTTCCGTTGACGGTATTCCTTTCACAGCTCGTGTTGCTCCCACATCTACGGCTCAACCCGGCGATACGGTTTACATTGCTCTTGACGTTACAAAAATTCATCTCTTTGACAAAGAAACAGAGCAGACCATTACAAACTGATTCGTTTTTAGCTTAACTTGAAACAATTTAGCCCGCTAAACTTTTGTATGTTTGGTTTAGTGGGCTTTTTGAGTAAGATTTAATAAAATTTTTAATCAGGAGGAAAGACATATGCAGTATCAAATTGTAGGAGATACATTGCCGGCTGTTATCTGTACGCTGAATCCGCAGGAAAGCATGATTACCGAAAACGGCGGCATGTCATGGATGACGCCCAATATGAAAATGGAAACAACTACAAACGGAGGCATTGGAAAAGCTGTCGGCCGTATGTTCTCGGGTGAAAGAATGTTCCAAAATATTTACACTGCCGAGGGCGGTCCCGGTATGATTGCATTTGCTGCCAGCTTGCCGGGTTGTATTCGCGCGTTGGAAATCACTCCCGGACATGACATGATTGTACAGAAAAGAGGCTTCCTCGCAAGCGAACGCAGCGTTACGTTGTCTGTTTTTTGGCAGAAAAAATTCGGCGCAGGCTTATTCGGCGGCGAAGGCTTTATTATGCAAAGACTTTCGGGTACGGGCGTTGCGTTTGTTGAGTTCGACGGCTACGTAGTGGAGTATGACCTTCAAAAGGGACAGCAGCTTGTCATTGATACGGGTTATTTGGCTGCAATGGACGCTACCTGCAAAATGGATATTCAGCAAGTACCGGGATTGAAAAACGTACTCTTTGGCGGCGAGGGACTATTCAACACAGTTGTCACAGGTCCCGGAAAGGTTTATCTGCAAACTATGCCGCTTAATCATCTTGCAGCAGCTATCCAGCCTTATATTGCAACGGGTTCTTGAAAGGGTAAGACCGCTGACGGGGTACTGGACATTGCAGGCGAGGTTTTTAAAGCATTCAACTAATTGCCGATTATCAAGGCGAAGCCTGTTAAAGTTTTTTGTCCAACTTTTTTTCAAAAAAGTTGGTGGGTTATTAAGGGCAAAGCCCTTAACGATATATTGCAAATAAAAAAGGAGCGCTTTAATAAGGCGCTCCTTTTTTTACAAATCAAAAAAAGATATAACATTGTCTTTAGTATAACTCAAAACGTCATTAACGCTCATTCCGCGTATTTCCGCAATTCGCTCCGCAGTATTTAAAATCATTGAGCTGTCGCAGCGTTTGCTTCTAAACGGTACGGGAGCTAAATAAGGCGCGTCG
>CACWIU010000048.1:0-5722 GCA_902761025.1 uncultured Ruminococcus sp.
TGTTCAAAGAACCGGCTGTTTCAATACCCTCTGCCTTACGAACCAATACATTATGGTCAAGCATTTTGCTTGTGTTCTGCATGAGTACCAATGAAATCATCAAAGGAAGTCCCTCGGGAACTGCGCATACTATAATAACAACTGCCAATGAAACTGCGTCAACAAATTTTTGAATAATTACTCCTATATCCTGTCCGAAGAATGCCGAAGGACCTGTCAAGCCGTCTGCCGTAGGCTGGAAGAAAATAAAATACGCAACATAAAAAAGGGTAATAACGCCCGCGCCGATATAGCCGAATGTGGAAATTTGTCCCGCAAGCTTTGCAAGCTTTACTTTCAACGGAGAATCAGGCTCGTCTTCCTGCATTTCCTCAGCCATTTTACCCATCATTGTTTTCAAGCCGACTTTTCTTACGTCAAGAACGCCCTCGCCGTCAAACACTACCGCTCCTCTGAAAAGCGAATGTTTGTCAACAAAAGTATCGCCTGTGATTTCATCTGCAAGCTCCACGCTCTCATCTGCGGCTGTTTTCTTACATTCTTCAGCCTCTCCGTTAAGAGCAGAGTTGTCCACTTTAAGATGTCCGTCAATCAAAATGCCGTCTGCCGGAATCTTGTCGCCCGACTGCAACAGAACTTTATCTCCGACAACAACGTCGTCAATATCAATAACTGTTACAAGTCCGTTTCTGTAGACCTTGCACTTGTCTTTTTCGGTGCTGTCTTTAAGCTCACGGTACTTTGTGTCACTCGCAACGCCCGTTTTTGCTGAAACAGTAGCCACGATAAGAATAGCTATGATCGTTCCAATAGGCTCGTAAATTGCAGCCTTGCCAAAAAAGAACATGACAATCATAATTGCTGCGATTGCAAGCAGGATTTTGATCATAGGGTCGCCGAAAGTTTCTTTGAACTCTTCCCAAAACGTGGTGGGTTCAGAGTCGGGAATGACGTTAGAGCCGTTAGATTCCCGTGACTTTTCGACTTCCTGGTCGGTAAGTCCTTTGTACTTCACAAAAAATCCCTCCAAAAAATCTACCGATTTACTCGGCTTATTTTACTGCCAAATTAACCACTGGCAATATTTGTATTATAACACATATAGGGAAAAACGTCAAATGTCGCTTTCCCCTATTTTTGGTATTTTCAAATGTTATTATACGTATCTTTTGACGAGGTCGCTAATTGAACCGTCATTTGTACCACTGCCGATAGCGTTGAATTTCCATTCGCCGTTACGACGATAGATTTCGCCAAATACCATTGCAGTCATTCCGCTGTAATTCTCCGTAAGATTATATTTGAGCATTTCCTGACCGTTTGAAGCGTTGACAATTCTGATGAAAGCATTGCGAATCATACCAAAATGCTGTTTACGCCGGTAAGCCGAATAAATGTTTACAACAATTACAATTCTATCGTATTGCGGGGGAACTTTCTGCAAATCTATTACAATTTGTTCGTCGTCGCCTTCGCCCGCACCCGTCAGATTATCGCCCATATGCTGTACAGCACGGCTTCTGTGAGTTAGATTTCCAAAGTAAACAACATCGCCCTTATCTACAAATCTTCCGTTTTGCAGCAGAATAGCAGATGCGTCGCAGTCAATATCCTGTACTCTTGGAGAAAAGAAGCTGAAACCTCCGGAACGCTGAGCCTCGTCCCAGCCTAAGCCCACTACAATTCTTGATAATCCGGGATTCTCCTTTGAAAGATTGACTTTTTGCCCTTTTTGTAAGTTAACAGACATAACATTTTCCTCCGTTTATTATCAATCTGAAATCAGCCGACTTCAACGCCGTACAGTCCGCAAAGAGATGCCAAACCTCCCCTCGAACCAACTCCCATAGCATTGAATTTCCACTCGCCGTTATTTTTGTAAACCTCACCAAATAAAACCGCCGTTTCATTTGACAATTTTTCTGCCAAATCATACCGAACAATTTCTTCGTTGGTTTGCTCGTTACATATCCTAATATACGCATTTTTTACCTGCGAAAACCCCTGCTTTTTGGACTCTCCCTCATATATGGTAGCCGTAAAGGCAATCTTAACAACCCACGAAGGCACCAAAGAAAGATCTATTTTTATTTTTTCTTTATCATCTTTCCCCTTTACCGATTTAACATTCAAATGCTGTACGGAATTTGACGGATGAACTAAATTTCCATAAAAAATAAAGTCCTTGGAGTTGGATACTTTATTTGCGGCGGTAAGCAAAAATACAGATGCGTCTAAGTCCAATGCCGGGCCAATTCCAAACGTCGGTACTTCCCAGCCGATTCCCACAATAATATTCTTCAAACCCGGCTCACCTTTTGTAAGGCTGATTTTCTGACCTTTCTTTAAATTCACCGGCATTTTATCACTCCATTTTTTTCAAAGCTGACAACGGCACTTACCGCTGTCAGCTTATAAGAAATTATAACTGCAAATAGCCAAATCAAGCTACGTCAATGCCGTAATGTCCGCAAAGAGCAGCCAATCCGCCTTGGAAACCGCTTCCGATAGCGTTGAACTTCCAGTCGCCGTTACGCTTGTACAACTCGCCTACAACGATAGCCGTTTCAATCGAGAAATCTTCGCCAAGGTCATAGTGAATTATTTCAGCTCCTGTTTTCATGTCAACTATGCGGATATAAGCGTTGGAAACCTGTCCGAAATTCTGATGTCTTACGTCTGCGTCATAAATCGTGACTGTGAATGCAATTCTCTCTATATGAGCCGGAATCTTGGAAAGGTCTACAACAATTTGCTCGTCGTCGCCGTCGCCGCTGCCCGTAAGATTGTCGCCCATATGCTCAACTGCTCCGCTGGTATGCTTGAGATTGCCATAGAAGATGAAATCCTTGTCCGTCGGGCATTTTCCGTTTGCGTCAAGTACGAAAGCAGATGCGTCAAGGTCAAAGTCATAGCCGCCGTCAAATGCGTTTACGTCCCAGCCTAAGCCTACCATAATGTTCTTTAAGCTCGGATTGCCTTTTGTAAGGTCTACCTTTTGTCCCTTTGATAAGTTAATTGCCATGATAAAATCCTCCTATTTTTAACTGCTCGGTCAGCAGATTTTTAACATTTTAATTTTGTGCGTTAGGCATATGGTATTGTCTGTAAAAATCCTGTTTGATATTTTCGAGTTTAACCTTAGCTTCCGCGCGCTGTTTCTTTGCTTCTTCCTGAATACGCTTTGTTTCTTCGATACCATTCATAATGGTCTGCCACGTTGTTTCGAGAGTTTCTGTCTTAATCGAGCTGCCTGCGGACATTTGAGCAATCAGTTTCGACTGCTCCACTGTGTTCTGAGCGTTTCTAATCAAGAGTTCGTTCGTCTTTTGATCCAACGCCGAAAGAGCGTCCGCCTGTATTTTCTGTCTTTTCAGCATAATAGCCTGAGCGAGTGCCTGCTTAAACACCGGCAGCGTAATGATAAATGCGGAATCAATCTTTCTGATTAAGTTAAGATTGCTGAACTCCATTGTTTTTATCATCGGCACGGACTGCATCGCAACGCTTTCAGCCGTTCTCAAATCATGAGTTCTCTGCTCCAACATTGCAAGAGCTTGTTCGCATGACTGAATTTCAAACTGAATCGAAGAATCTCCGGTCGCCTCAAGGTCGCTTTTACGCTTATCAATATATGCCTGAATTTCATTGCAGCCCTGCTCGGCGGCAACGATGTATTTAACAAGCTGATGATAATAATTAACATTTGCCTCAAACATTTCGGCAAGTTTCTTGTTAGTCTGATTAATCTCCGACTCGTACTGTCTGAGCTGCACGTAAATTTTATCGACTTCATCACCCATTGTATTATATTTTCTAAGTATTTTTTCGATACGCTTTCTTTCGTTTACAAAAAGCTTATCAAAAAATCCCGGCTTGTCTTTCAGCTCGTCAACATCAAACACACTCATTATTTTTGACAGTGTGGTAAGCATTACGCTCGAATCGTCAAGCTGCGAGAGGTCTGCGTTGCGAAGAACTACGTCCGAAGCCTTTGCGATTTGGTCGGCTGCCTCCGCTCCGAACTTTACAATGGTGTTTATATCGTCAAGACTTATTTGACTGGTCAAAGCGTCTATCTCGGGCGAATTGACAAGCTGCGCAGTCATTTCCTGCCTTACGGCAACAATATCAAACTGCTTGGGTTCTTCCTTGACAAGAGAAATACTGCTCTGCGGCTGAGCGGCAGGCTCTGCCGAAGGAGTTATCTGATTAAAATTAATTCCCATATCTACTTCCCTTTCTTGAAAATACTTTTGAATAAAGAATTTTTTGCCCCTTTTACAGGTTTCGGAGGTGGTATTTTCATCTTTGGAACCTGTAAATCATACATATATGAACCGATTTGATGCTCGTCCAGAACATTTCGTGAAAAGTGATTTTCCACAGTCTGATAGCCTGTCGGAACAAAAAACGCGATATCAAATCCTATTAAATTGAGAAATGCCGTTATAATAGCGTCTTCCTGCGTAATTGAAAATTCCGAAGTATTAATATAAATCAGCTTTGGATTTTGTTTTGTAAAATCAAATTTCTGAATCATGCGAACCAAATCCATTCGCATATTCAGCACAGTTGCAATAATATTATACTCAGTTCCGTTTACAAAAGTACCTGCTATAAGCCTTGAATCTATCAAAACTTGCAGCTTATCCAAAATATGCCGCTGCGTTTCCTCTCGAAGCATAGCATACTGATACTGAGGATTTCGCATAATTACATCATTTTGAACTTTTCCGTTTCGGAAAAATGACGCCGCATGATATTTCATCGGATTAGGCTCGTTAGGCGTAATAAACGGAACGCCATATATTAGGAACGTATCCTCCGTTAGCAAGGATTTTATATATTGCCAATATTTTGCGGCGTTTCCGTCTTTTACTCCCGAAATTTTCGCAAAGATAACCGGCATATTTACAGTATCGTCAACAGTGCTGAAATTCGGACGGAATTTCAAATCCTGATGCCATAGAATATCAATTTCTTCAAACATGGTTTTTAAAGTAATTGAATTAGCTTTGGCGTACTGATGATCACGGTACATTCCTGTCCCGGTATACATAATTTCGTCTAAATCACGCTCGGCATGATATGCCGCCGTTGCCATTTGCACTCCGCTGTTTTCCGTCGGAAATACTGTCATATTAGCAGTCTGCGAATATTTGACTTCATAAATAGCTTTATCTTCTAAAATACACTTAGTATTCAAATTCGGAACTAAAATCAATACATCGCAGGGCATTTTTGAAAGCATTTTGCAAAACAATACTTCGTATTCAGTTTTACAGCCGCCTAAATAAATAAATACCGATACAAACGGCATACTCCAGCCGGCAAACAATTCCTGCAGATATCTGAACAGCCAGCATAAAAGATACACTGCTTTGTTTGTCAAGCGATTTAACGTAACATCAGGCTGTTTTGAGTCCTCTAACAGCGTGTCAAGAAACGCTTTAACCATTATTCTTTCCAACTCGGGATTCTGTACAAAGCGTATTTTGGCGGACAAGTCAGACAAAAGCTGCTCCTTACGAGTATAATTTCCTTTATTTATAAATGAAATTTCAGCCGGCGTCGGAACCGGTATCTCATTCTCGATTATACAAAATCTTCTGCCGCTGTTCTTTATATCAAGATAAAAACGATATATTTCGTTTTGATAGGTAACTCTGTCCTCAACTCCGTACGTTCTGCAAAAAGCGTTATAAAAAAATCTGTTGTC